>JALTZJ010000056.1 GCA_027046245.1 Acidilobaceae archaeon | reverse complement strand
CGTATAACTGCTTCATGAAGCTCTTGAAGAGATAGTAGGTGCCGCTACCCACTACTGCAGCGACTCGCTTGCCCTTAAGGTCTTCTGGGCTCTTGATGCCGCTGTCCGGCGGAGCAATAATAGCCTGATTAACCATGTTATCAAGAGCAACTATATAGACGTCCCCGCCCTTGTTCATGGTAACTGCTGCGAGTTCTACCGGTATAACGGTTAGCTGCACCTCCCCTTTCACCAGGGCGTCAACGCTCTGAGGCGGCAGCTGGAAGCGGATGACCTCTATAGTCAACCCCTCGGGCACTACTTCGTCGTGGAACTGTTCTACCACATCAAAGGTGCTTAGCCCTACGGTTATAGTTGAAGCCTTTACAGTCGCAGCCTCACCGCCGCCCAGATAAATGAATGCGGCGGCAACAACCACTAGGATAACAGCTGCGATAGCTACAGCTGGGGCAGCCCTATTCATCTGCAAACCGGATCAGCCCCCAGCGCCCTAGCCCGAGATAAGGCTTATGCTTCCCGGGGGCTACCGCGGTTAATAGTCTAGAGCTTATAATAAGAGGTTATCAGTGAAAACGTTAGTCCTCTACTTCAAAACTAAACAAGCACATTTATCGCTCGGGGCGATGAACGGCTATGTAACCCCTATGCCACTAGCCCCACGTACCTTCAGGCTGCGCATTGCCGCTCTATGCGCTGCCTCCTCTACGGCCAGCATGAATACTATGATAGCCAGCGCAGCTGCTAGGTGCATGCACGGCTCTAGTACTGTGGGCTCGCCCACGGCAGCAAGCCGGATAATTTCGCCTGCGTGACTGTAGGGTACTAGCAGCGCAAGCGGCTGGACGGGTCTTGGTAGCGATTCCAAGGGGGCGGCAAGCCCCCCGGCTATGAATACTAGGAGGCTTAGGAAGTCAATTAGGTTCGGTGGTATCCGCGTAAGTATCGATAGGTCGGCTAAGAGCAGGCTATAGACTGCGCTAGCCGAAAGCACCAGGAGAAGGCCCGCCGCTAGCAGCAGCGGGTTAGACGCTCTCAAGGGCGTCACGCCGCTGCTAGTATACAATAGGATCCCGGCTACTATGGCCGCGGCCGTGGCGGCTGCCAGCGCTGGGGGTACCCGCATAACAAGGAAGAGCCTGTGGCTAGCTCCCGCCACCTCGTTCTGCTCCAGGAGGCCCAGGTTTATGTAGGACTTTACCCAGTTCCCCACAGCGTAGAGAGGGGTACTAAGGAGCACCCACGCCACTAGAGCCCAGAATATCGAGGGAACAACACGGGGCAGATCCGAGGGCCCGGTGAACGCTATCACGGCATATGAGTATATGAGCATCCAGAGAGTAGTTACGACGGCGTAGCTAGCCAGGTTCCACTTCATCCTCCACAGCCTTACCCCGTGGGCCCACGCCATAGCATACGCCTGCAGCGCTAGCCGCCTAAGCTCCATCAAAGGCTACGCACCCCTCCTTAGCATAGCTCTTTCGAGTAAGAGCGAGAGGGGTACAGCTAGGGCTGCATAGACCAGCCCCAGGACGGCCGCCGCGTAAATGGGTGCAGCAAGCTCTAAGGGCGCTGTGGAGAGGCTCGAGTAGAGCTTAGCGGCCTCAACCACGTAGTACAAGGGAATAAAGCGTGAAGCCGCCTCTAGGAGTGCTGGCAGCAGCTCGACGGGGTAGAATACTCCCGAGAGGAGTACCAGGAGCGGGGGTATGAAGTCTAGAACATTCGACTCGAGCCTAAGCGCCACGCTAGCCATGCCCGCTACGATGCCTGCCGCGAGTAAAGTGGCGAGGCCAAGAACGGTCAGCCCCGCTAGATACCCTAGAACAAGTAGATCTGCGAGGCCCCCGAAGTAGAGGATAGCGGGCACCACGCTAGCGTAGACGGTTAGTGTAGTCAGAGACGCCCCCGCGAAGCCCGCCGCTGCTACGTAGACTGCCGAGCTGGGGGCGGCCAGCGTCACGTACTCTAGGGTGCCGAGCCACCGGGCCCAGATAACCGAGGACGCTGTATATGTGACCGCGCTGAGCGAGGATAGCGCGACCGCGCTGGCGGTGAATAGGAATAACACAGGGTTATCCACGCCTATATTGCCCGCGTAAACCTCTATATCGCCGTATGCCTCGCCCAAGAGAATTATTATAACCACCATTATATAGGGCCACATGATCTGCGTGACTAGCAGGTGCTTCGCCCTAGAGAAAGCCATGAAGCGCATATAGTATTCGGCTGCAAGTTGCCTAGCCAGGGCAGACGCTACAGGCCTCAAGCCTCTGAACCTCCACGAGTCAATGCTATGTATAGATCCTCGAGGCCCGGCTCCTCAACGCGGCTCTCAATAAGCCTGAAACCATCCTTTACTAGGCTGAGAAGCTTCTCTACAGCCAGATGCTCCTCGCCCCTCTTCACGCGAATCCTCACAACAAGGTATTCGCCGCGCTCGCGCACGCTAAAGTCGAACCCGGCCAGCGTTTTATCCAGGAGACCATTAACTTCATTGTGAGGAGGCAGTAACCTGGCTACAACACTCACTATGGGCGATAGAATACTCTTCAACTCATCCACGCTTCCCTCAGCAACTATGCGTCCACTAGCTATGAACGCTATCCTATCGCAGACCTCCTCTGCCTCAACCATGTTATGGGTAGTTAGCAGCACTGTCTTCCCCTCCTCGGCCAGACCCCGTATAACTCTCCGGACACGCCTAGCACTAGCAGGATCCAGGCCAAGAGACGGCTCGTCCAGCATGATAACCTCGGGATCGGCTAGCAAGGCTCTGGCAAGGCCCAGCCTAGCCTTCATACCAAGGCTCATCTCCTCGAAAGGTTTATCGAGAACGCCTACCTCCTCGAGGCCGATCAGATCCGAGAGCTCTCTTATCCGCGAATCAAGCTTCGCCCTAGGAATGCCATACAAGAGGCCGAAATACACCAGGTTCTCCCGCCCCGTGAGCTTCCAGTAGAAGCCTCGTTCAACGCTGAGCATCACACCGATATTCCTCCTAACTAATCCACGATCCTTCACAACGTGAAAGCCCGCAATCCAGGCGTCTCCCTCGTCCGGCTCGAGAAGGGTAGCAAGTATCTTGACTGTAGTGGTCTTGCCAGCACCATTAGGGCCTAAGAGGCCCAGAACCTCGCCCCTCCGAGCCCTGAAGGAGACGCCCCTCAAAGCCTCTATATAGCGTCTCCCCCGCCTCAGTAAGCCACCTATATGATATCTCTTAACCAGGCTCTCAGCTACTATGCCGTCCTCTCTCAACCCGGCCCACTCCCGCGGGGCTCCTCAAACACCCCCTTCAATCCCGCCGGGGAGAGGTTAGAGTAGCGTCCCACTACAGGGAGGCCGAATCCACCCTCTTCCCTTAACCCTTTAAACCCGCCTGGGAAGCCTAACACAGGTGTACAATCACGTCAATGGATTATTGACAATTTCACCCTAGCCTAGCCGCCTGTTCTGCGACCCGGTTAAGGGCCCCCAGAGGATCTAGGGGGAGCCACGGCGCGGGCACCAGGATTATCTTAGCTCCGGCCTCTTCAGCAGCCTCGGCAAGCCACTCGCTCGTGGGACCCGCAGGCTCGCCATCCAGGTCTACAGTCACAAGGGCCACGCCACCCCTTTCAAGAGCCTCCAATGCCTCTTGCTTCACCGAAGGCGGGGGCTCGGCTTCGTGCGACAGTCGTAGGAGAACGACTTCGCCGGCCCCGAGCCACCTGGCTACGTACACATTGAACGGTAAGTCAGCGACTACTGTGGACCCATTAAGAGCGCCTCTAAACTCCTCGAGCCTGGCAAGCCTCTCTAGCGCCTCTTCCAGCCTGGCCTCTATAGTGTCAGAACATGAAGGAGCCACTGAGGCCTCAGCCGAAGCTAGGGCTTCTAATATCCGAGCGGTGTTGGCGGGGTCATACCAGGGCGCGTGGTAAACCCTGTTGCCTTCTATGTAGGCCCAGTCAAGGTCGAGGCTCGTGATCTCTACTAGCACTGCGCCCGTCTCCCTAGCAAGCTCCGCTGCAGACCTGCCAGCAGGGCTACCGGGCACCACAATTACGATGTCAGCCTCCTTTGCTAGCCTGGCTTGGCTCGGCGTCAGCTGCGCGAAGTGAGGGTCGCCTCCCGGCGCCAGTACAACGTACTTGTGCCTAACAGAGGTACACTCTACTAGCTCGTACATGGCCTTCAACCCGCTCGTCTCAACCACGACAACGACTTCACCCTCGCCTCCCCGCTCTCCTCCTGCTTGCAAGAGCAGCACAGCTATACCTGCTACTAGGAGTAAGGCTACCACGGCGGCTAGCACTGCTGCCTTCGAAGCCATATTTCCCTCTACACCCCACATTCATATAATAAGACTGGGGTCGGAGATTATGAATAATTGTAGAAAGCCCTCAATAAACATTAATAACCTCAGGGTGGCGGCGGGAGGAGCCACTATACTCAGCGTTGAGAAAGCATCACTACAGGGACCCGGCATAGTTCAGCTACTTGGGCCTAATGGAGCCGGCAAGACGACCCTCCTGAGAGCAATAGCAGGCCTGGCCCCTGCTACCGGATCTGTGGAGGTTTGCGGCGTTGTTGTGACTGGAAACCCTGAGGCTGCTGGTAGGTTCGTGGCGTACATGCCCCAAGATGCCCCCTCGAAGACCTCCGGCTTCCCGGTGACGCCTAGAGAGCTGCTCAACGCCGCGCTCAGGCTAAGAGGAGAGGAGGGAAATGTAGAGTCTATCCTCGAAGCTGTAGGGCTTGACAAGGAATACTGGGATACCCCGCTGGACGGGCTCAGCGGGGGGAGTAGGCAGAAAGTCTTCCTAGCCCGAACACTACTCCTCCGAAGGCCAGTGATACTGTTGGATGAGCCCTTCAGCGCCCTAGACCCCCAGTCAAGGCTGAGAGCCGCTGAGATAGTTGCTAGGGAGGCTGAGAGCGCCTTAATAGTGGTCTCAAGCCATGATCCCGAGCTTCTTATGGACCATACAAGGCTGATAGTCTTGCTGAGCGGTGGCAGGATCGTAGAAGCTGGTACTCCCAGCGAGGTGATGAGGCTAGAAGTCCTTGAGAGAGTCTATGGAGGCCTCGTTGTAGAGCTAGGGGGCCATCTCCATATAAGGGAGGGTCACTAGCATTGCCTAGCGGTAGAGGGGTCTTCGGTATTCAGATAGCGGCTCTAATCCTACTTTCAATAGCCGGACTAGCATACACGGCCACGGTCGACATCGTATGGGCGTTGCTCTTCGCCGGGCTAGGCTTACTATACGGCTCGGCATCAGCTCTAGCCAGTGCACGGGGGCTGCAGTACCTGGTAGCCGTGGCTCCTCATGCTGCTCTCATGGCGGCGGGTATTGCTCCCCTACTCTTAGGCCTGGCAGGGCTAGGGGCCAGCGGCTCCTCGCTGACTCTAGTCACGCTACTCGTGGGCGTGCCTACAGTGGCGATTTCAGCCTACCTCGCTGGCCGCTCCAGATCGAGGGATGAAGTGGTTAGCGGCTTCCTAGCAGTTAGCGTCACTGTAGCGATAGTGGGTATCCATGTAGCGGCTAGGCTTGGCTACTGGGCCCCAGTTTCAGCTTTGATAGCTGGTGATCCTCTGCTAGCTGGCGGGCTTGAGGCTCTAGTAGTGGCTCTCATAGGCGTAGTTGCTGGGGTCTACGCTGCCACCAGCATAGTGATCCATGTGTATCAACGCGTGGATCCGGATGACGCTAGGCTCTCCGGGGCTAGGACCTACATCCACGACGCCGCAGTTATAGCTGTCATAGCCGTCGTGACTGTAGGCCTAGTATGGATCACGGGCTTCATAATACAGCATGTACTCCTGCTCCTTCCAGCTATAGCCGCGTCCAGGCTAGCCGGAAGCGCTAGGCACGCCGTGGTGGCTAGTATAGCTGTGGCGGCAGCAGCCTCCACTGCAGGGACAGCTGCAGCTATAGCGGTCGACGTCCCCCCAGCGGCGGGGATAGGGCTAGTACTACTACTATTGACGGGAGCAGCGCTAGCCGCGAGACGCCGTTAAAGGTGTTAGAGCCTAGCAGAGCCATAGACAGGCGCTGAGCAGATTGGAGGCGGCCAGCGGGGCTACCCGCTACAGCGGCTTCAGCGGAGTAGCAGGCTACATAGTCATCGGTATAACCGGCCTCACTGCATGGTGGCTCCTCTCACGAGCCTACCCCCTAATAGTGCCTAGCCCCTTGGAGAGCATCTCCTATCTAGCCGAGAACGCAGGCCTAGCGGCTAGGGACATGGCGAATACTCTTGTCAACACCGTGCTAGGCTTCACCGCGGCCCTGATACTCGCAGTAGCCCTGGGCGGTGCTGCCGCTTTTAGCGGGAGAGCGAAGCCGGTCGTCGACAGCCTAAACGTCGTGGTTCAGAGCGTCTCCGCCCTTGTATGGGCCATAGCCTTCCTGCTAGTCTTCGGCTTCACCAGCAGACTGAGCAGCGTCGGCGTCGCTGCGGCGACGGCGTTTCCAATAATCCTTAGTGCAGTACTAAAGGGCTTCGAGGTTGCTAGGAGCGAGTACGGCGAGCTAATAGCTATGTTCAGGATAAGGCCTAGATGGGCCTTCACCCACATCCTCATACCAGCAGTGGTCCCCTTCCTCGTTGCTAGCAGTAGGAGCGCCCTCGGGGCAGCCCTCAGAATTAGCGTTGTAGCCGAGGCGTTCGGAGGCTTCGGAGGAGTCGGCTACAGGCTCTTCCAGTTCTACGAGCTCCACGTCTACGAGGGATTCCTAGCCTGGAGCCTACTCCTAGTGGTACTAATGGTCGCCCTGGACAGGCTCGTGCTGGCAAGGCTAGAGGGGTGGAGCAGGAGGTGGATGGAAGGGTAGCCCTCCTAGTAGAGAATCTACGTGTAAGACTGGGCAGCAAAGAGGTTCTGGGGGGAGTCAGCTTCGAGGTGGAGCGGGGCGAGACAATAGTAGTCTTGGGTCCCAATGGAGTCGGCAAGTCAACCTTGCTTAAAGCGATACACGGCATAGTACCCTATGAGGGCAGAGTAAAGGCGGCTGGCAACACCAGCATGATACCCCAGAGTGACATGCTACTCCCCTGGCTCACGATAGAAAGGAACATAGCTCTCCCCCTCATAGCTAGCGGTTTACCCGAAAAGGAGGCAGTAGAGAAGGCTAGAATAGTAGCCAAGCGGCTAGGCTTAACAGAGTACCTAGACTATTACCCGAAGCAGGTGAGCGGCGGGACTAGGAGGAAGACAAGCATAGCAAGGGCACTAGCAGTCAATGCAAGCATACTACTGCTAGACGAGCCCTTCACGGGGCTCGACATAAACGCCGTCATGGAGCTGCAGAGGATACTATGGGAGATAAAGAAGAGCGGCGCCACACTAGTACTTGTAAGCCATCAGATAGCTGAGGCGGCAGAGATAGCGGAGAAGGCGTTAATACTGAAGGGCAGGCCAGCCAGAGTAGCATGGCTCGCCGACTTGAAGGGGCTTCGCTACGAGGAGAGAATATCTATTCTAAGGGACGCTGTATGGAAGACGCTGTCCGGCCGGTAACGGGAATAGCAGGGCTACTTAAAACCCTTGGAGTAGGGCGGGGGGCTGAGGGTTTATATGACGCCTCTTAGCTTCATGGCCTTGTAGACTCTCTCTACGGCTATCGCGTAAGCAGCGTCCCTTAGAGGCCTCTTGGAGCTTAGCTTCTTCTCCCAGTAGTTTACGACGCGCTTCACGTTCTCGCTCATCTTTGCTTCGAGCTTCCTTATGGCCTCTTCATCCGTTATCCAGCCGCCCATCCTGTTGTTGACCCATTCTATGTGGCTCATTATTACGCCGCCTGCGTTGGCTAGTATGTCTGGTACTATGATGACTCCGCGCTCGCTGAGGAGCTTCTCCGCTTCAGTGGTGGTAGGACCGTTAGCGCCTTCCACTATAAGCTTGGCTTTTATCCTTGATGCGTTTTCTTCTGTTATGACCTCCTCTATGGCTGCAGGCACCAGTATGTCAACGTCTAGCTCTAGGATCTCGAGGGCGCCTACCCTCTTCTCGGCCTTCTCGTAGCGGGCAACAGTGCCTTCCCGCTTCTTTGCAGCCATCACATCGTCTATGTTGAATCCCTTAGAGTTGTAGACTCCTCCTCGGCTGTCGCTCACAGCTACTATCCTCGCGCCCATCTCAGCTAGGAACTTGGCAGCGTAGTAGCCGACGTTGCCGAAGCCCTGCACGGCAACGGTCTTGCCCTCTATGCCGCCTAGGAACTTGACGGCGGCCTCCCTAGCGGCCACCGCCACCCCATAGCCCGTAGAGATTATCCTAGCCTCCAGGCCCCCGAGATCTTTGGGTTTACCGGTGACCACGCCAAAGTATTGGCCCCGTTTTATCCTGTTGTACTCGTCAAAGTACCAGGCCATGACCTGAGGATCGGTGTAGACATCGGGAGCGGGTATATCAATGTCGGGGCCCACCACGTCGCTTATAGCCTCGAAGTACTTCCTACTCAGCCTCTCAAGCTCTCCAGGCGTGAGAACCTTCGGGTTAACCCTTACACCGCCTTTGCCACCGCCGTAGGGCAGGCCAGCCAGGCTATTCTTCCACGTCATCCACATGCTAAGCGCTATGACCTCGTTCATATTTACATTGGGGTGATACCTTACACCCCCCTTATAGGGGCCTAGGGCACTGTTGTGCTGACTCCTCCACCCAGTATATACACGCACCCTGCCATCATCCATCTTAACCGGGATCTTAACCTGGATAACCCTCTCGGGCTCCGCGAGGGCCTCAAACACCTCGTCATCAAGCCCGAGGATCTCGATGGCGCTGCGAAGCTGCTTACGAGCCTCAACGAGAGGGTCACGGGCTAGGGCCAAGGGGCACTCCACCAGTATCCGTTAAAATAATGGGGTGGAAGTATTATACGGGAGCCGAAGACCCCGCTATACCTCTGACGCGAGGCGTGGGCTAACGTTCCCTCCGGGCTAGGCCGAGCCTCCTACGGACCTCGGCGTCGATAGCGTCTCCAAGCTCCTTACCCCTAACACTCGCCGCCTCCACGACGCTCATCAGAGCAGCCTTTACACCCATCTCTTCGAATTTCTTCAGCCCGTGTATGGTGGTGCCCGCGGGCGTAGTCACCTCGTCCCTCAGAACCGCAGGGTGCCTGTCACTGTTAGCTAGGAGCTCGGCAGTAGCCTTCAAAGTATCTAGCACAGCCCTATACACGACCTCCCTAGGCAACCCCATGCTAACAGCTCCCAGGACGAGGCCGTCAATGATCTCCGCTATATACGCAGGCCCGCTGCCCACTAGGCCCGTCCAGGGGTCCAGCCACTCCTCAGGAACCCAATACACGCTGCCAAGCCTCGAAAACAGCGCCTCAACAACAGCGCGCGACTTAGGATCATAATCGCCGCTATCGGCGACAGCAGTAGCACTACCCCCAACCCTAGCATTAATATTAGGCATCGCCCTAAACACGGTAGCACCCTCAAGAACCTCCTGCAATGTAGCTCGGCGAACACCAGCAACAATACTAACAACTATCTTGCCCGAGACATGACCATGGATCTCCCTAAGAACCTCGGGCAAGTGGTGAGGCTTCACAGAGACGATAACAACATCAGCAAGGCTAGCAGCCCTAGCATTGTCACGCAGAGGCGTAGCACCCAGCTCCTCAGCCCTAGCAAGAGTCTCAGGCCGTCGACCAGTAGCCAGAACCTCCCTCACATGACCCGAAAGCCGCTCAATGAAAACACTACCAATCTTGCCGGCACCAAGAACAGCAACCCTAAGCCCCGACAAATCCGCCTGGAACAGCCACACCTCCCAACCCAGATTAAAATATAGTTAATGCAACGGAAAACCCGCAAATAAGCATTACACTACCCATCGGAAAGCCGAAGCAAAGCGAACCACTCAACTGCCCAGAAGGAAGCAACGACGGAGAAAGCCCGGGTGAAGCTGACAGCTAATAAGCAGAATCACCTTGTCGAATAGTAGATAAAGCTCGTGACTATGCACCTCCAACACAGCTAATAGACCGCACGAGCACAGCGATCATACACACTATACTTTCTCAGGCTCGGATCCAAAGCAACGGGTGAGACAAGGTTTACAGACAGCTAGACGAGGGAACGAGACGGGGGCAAGGCAACGACCTGACGCTAGCACAGCAATTACAGTGGCATTGAAGAATTCTCCAGGCATAAATCAGCCTGGACCTATAGATGCCCTCCGGTGAGCGCTCCCCTTGGCCCGCAAGACTACAGTTGTAGACATAATAAGGGAGATGAGGAGGGAGGCAAGCCTGGGAGCCATGAAGGTGATAAGAGAGGCGGAGAGGCTAGGCGTGCCCGAGGACGTGGCAGAAGAGCTAGCAGACAAGGTAATGCTTTACGAGCTAACACCCCGCGAGGCCCTGGCAAAACTAAGAGAGTATGTCAGAAAGCGCTAAGAAAACGTGGGTCAGCATCCCGTGAACTAGCTCCTCATTGATTACTCCTTCTTTAACTAACCCTAGGAGCCCGTTGTATGCCAAGAAATAGCTATGTAAAGGGCTCTGCAAGTACGCTTAGCTTCGAGGAGAGTATCGGAGTCTACAGGGAGAGAGCCTATATACCTCCCTCTAGCGAGGCTTGATGAAATGGGTGAAACCGGGTGCGGCTTGTAGACCTAGAGAGGATTGCCAACAGGAAGATGTGGAAGCTGGCCGAGCTATACGTCCGTGTCCCAGAGAAGAAGAGGAGGCTAGCCTTCAAGATCTACTTAGACCTGGGCGACGAGAAGTTATCCTATGAGGAGGCTCTGCGCAGGCTCAAAGAGCTTGCCCATTCATAGCCCTCGCCTAGTAACGTCTTCTCCGGCTCCTCCAATAAGAGCTGCATTGCCTTCCTCCCTTCACCTCATACCCTCTCTTCACGTCGCGGGATTATAGCGGCTAGCCTGTAAGCGTAGTAGTCTTAACTGATGCAGAATTTAAGGGATGAAGAGAAAGTACCGCGGGGGCGAGGAGGCGCGGAGGCGGCTAGATGTACTTACCCTCACGACTCTCCATTATAATTACCGTCCTCTTGAGCGCGCCTCGCGGGAGCAACTCACTTACGTTGTAGTGTTCTTCTTGTTTGTCTAAATGCTATCTCCTTAGGCCGGGCATCTCCTCCCTCCTCCCTAGTAGTTCCCGGGATACATCCGGCCATGCACATATCATGGTGTTAGTGGCTAGGAGGGCTAGGGCTATGAGGGTGTTTGCCGTGAGTGTTATGCTAGCCGCAGTCGCACCGCCCCTCACGTACACTATCTCTAGGACTGGGCGGTCCAGGCCCGCGAGCCAGAGGACGAGCGCCGCAGCCTTCAGCCACGCCAG
>JALTZJ010000055.1 GCA_027046245.1 Acidilobaceae archaeon | reverse complement strand
CGTGGACTACTCTGGGGCCGGGGAGGAGGTCCTCCAGGGTTACACCATCTACTACCTCCCGGCGCTTCACGCACACCGGACCCGAGCCCGGGCCGCCGCCCCCGTGGGGCACGCTGAAGGTCTTGTGCAGGTTCACATGGGCTATGTCGAAGCCCATGTCCCCGGGGCGGGCGTGACCCATTATCCCGTTGAGGTTCGCCCCGTCATAGTATAGGAGGCCGTCTACTGAGTGCACCTCCCTAGCAACCTCTAGAATCCTCTCCTCGAATAATCCGAGGGTGCTCGGGTTAGTTATCATGAGGCCCGCCACGTCGCTGGTCACGGCCGCCTTGAAGGCCTCCCAGTCCATGTTACCGTCGGGCCCGGTAGGCACCTCCACTACCTGGAATCCCGCCATCGCGGCGCTCGCCGGGTTGGTGCCGTGGGCGCTGTCAGGGACTATGATCACCCTTTTACCCTCAAGCTGCCCCCTCAGCTCGTGGTACCTCCTAATCATGAGGACGCCGGCTAGCTCGCCCTGGCTCCCAGCGGCGGGGTGCACGCTGCAGGCATCCATCCCCAGGATCTCGGCGAGCCACTCCTGAACCCTGTAGAGAGCCTCCAGCACTCCCTGCACAGTCTCGTCGTCCTGGAGTGGGTGCGTATATTCTAGGCCGGCGTTGAAGGCTAGCCTCAGGCTGGCCTTCGGATTATACTTCATGGTGCAGCTGCCCAGCGGCACCGGACCGTTGTCGACGCCGTAACTCATCTGGCTAAGCCTCACATAGTGCCTTACAACCTCCACCTCGCTTACCCTCGGCAGCCTAGGCTGCTCCCTCCTCGCGACCCTCGCGGGCACCCTCACCGGGCCTGCTAGCCTAGCCACCTCCGGGTCGGGCTCCGGGGGCAGGTAGCCCTGTCTTCCCTCGCCGCCCATCTCGAGGATTAGGGGCTCGCTCCACCTGGCCTGCCTCCACTCCCTCCCAGGCACCCTCTTCACCCCCCTAGCTCGCCTAGTGCACTGGCTAGTGCATCGACTAGTGCATCCATGTCCCTCCTCGTGTGGACCTCAGTAGCTGTGAGGAGGAGGTCTCTCTCGGTTAGCCATGCGTGGCCAGCGAGGGGTATGCCGGCCTGGAAGCCCTCCCTGGCTAGCCTCCTCCTCACAGTCCTCGCATCCACGGGGAGCCTGACGGTGAAGTCCATTATGAACTCGCCCTTGAGGAGCGGCGCCTCGACGCCGGGCAGCTCTGAGAGGCGCCTAGCCAGGTAGTGGGCGTTAAGCCATGATAGCTCAGCTACCCTCCGGAGCCCGTCGGGGCCGAGGAGGCTGAGGTAGGCCGCTGCAGCCACCGCCATTAGGGCCTCATTAGTGGTGATGTTACTGGTAGCCCTAGCCCTCCTAATATGCTGCTCCCGGGTCTGCAGTATCATGGCGTAGGCCCTCCTGCCCTCCGCATCCCTGGTAGCACCTATGATGCGGCCCGGCATCTGCATCACCAGCCTACGCTCCCAGCGCACCGCGAAGACGCCTAGGTAGGGGCCACCGTAGTTGAGGCCGAGGCCCAGGGGCTGCCCCTCCCCCACGGCTATGTCAGCGCCTAGCCTACCCGGGGGCTCTAGTAGCGCCAGGCTAATGGGCTCGAAGCCGACTATGAAGAGGGCCCCCGCCCTGTGGGCCGCCTCGCCTATAGCGGCAGCGTTCTCCTCCACCACGCCGAGATAGCCCGGATACTCTATGTAGACCGCCGCCACGTCGCCGGAGAGCCGGGACTCCAGGTCGCTTAGATCGGCTAGCCCCGTCTCCCTGTCAACCCTGAAACTCTCAACAGCGATGCCGGCGCCCTGCACGTATGTCTCAGCCACCCTCCTGTGCAGCGGATTCATGGTTTCGGGAACCAGGATACGACTCCTCCTAGTAACCCTCCGCGCCATCAGGAAAGCCTCGCCCACGGCACTACTCCAGTCATAAAGGCTACTATTCACAACCTCCATCTCCAGCAGCTCAGCCATCAGGCTCTGATACTCGTAGAGAGCCTGCATCAAGCCCTGACTAATCTCGGCCTGGTAAGGAGTGTAAGCAGTCAAGAACTCGCTCCTCTCAACTATGAAACGCACAGCAGCGGGCACCAAGCGGGGCCACACCCCGCCGCCCATGAAGGGCGGCGCCCTGAGCCTAGCGTTCCGCTCCATCAACCCATTGAACCTACGCTCAACCTCAGCCTCCGAGAGCGGCCTCCCCTCTCCAACCCCAAGCCTATCCCACTCCTCACCGCTCATGAACACCTCACGAGGCACATCACCGTACAGCTCCTCCACCGAGCCAACACCTATCACCCGCAGCATCTCCCCCAGAACTCGGGGATCACTATTAGGAATCCACGGATGACCATCCACCACACAAGCACCCCCCACACGAGCCACAAGGAGACGCGGAGACACCTAAGTAATAGACGTGGAAGGGGAAGAACAGCAATTAACTCCTCATAGATAAAGAAGAATGAATAGCCCCACAGTAGTG
>JALTZJ010000054.1 GCA_027046245.1 Acidilobaceae archaeon | reverse complement strand
GACGGGGCCCCACGCTATGTATTAAGCTTAGCGTACTATGTAGTGGGGTGTATTGGCGGTGGATAAGGATAGGATTGTGCGGGGCCGTCGTGCGTCTGCCGTGAATATAGGTCTAGTAAAGGTTGAGGGGTGCGGGGTTGATGTGGGGGTTAGCGTGTCGGCTGTGGAGAGGCTTAATTCCATGCTGCGTGACATCGGCTTCATAGCTGTTAAGGTGCTACGCGGTGACATCCCCGGGCATCATCGTTCGCGGGTATGCGACATAGTATTCCTTGACAGGCTTGATGAGTTCCCCGGAATCGATGCCATTTTCGATGCGTTCAATGGGATCCTGGATGAGGCGTGGAGTTCCGTGGGGAGAGAGGCTAGGAAAGCGAGAATCGATGTCGACCGTGCTGAGGCAGTATCTTGCGCCCTTAGCAAGCTATTCTCCGGCAAGTCAATGCTGGGTGACGCCGTTATCGAGTGGCATAGCGATGTAGTGGTTGAGAAGGAGGGCCGGATCAGGTTCGCCAGGTTAAAGGTTAGGTATGAAATCAGTATGGATGGCGTTATAGGCGGCGCTATGATCAATCTCGGGCTACAGGAGAACGAGAGTAGATGTCTAGGCGAAGGATGCAATAGCAGGAGGCTCTCTCGCGTAGTGAGGGGTCCGAGGGGCTGTGTATTTGCTCTGATGAGGAACAACAGTGCCAAGTGCGTCACATTCTGCATATCATCGTGTAACAAGCTACGCGATTATCTAGTGCTATCTAATTCCGACACCTACATGTGATGACCCCGGGTAGGTGCAGGATATCCCTTAGCCCTCGTTTTAAACCTCCACCTATTTTTAGCCCCCTCTTCCGGTGCTTATTAGAGTATTAGCTTCTCTTCTTCGCACCTCCTTTTCTTGAATCCTAGCCATGCCACCTCTACTTTCTCTCCTCCGTATAGCTCGGCCTCGTCGTGGCCTGCCGCTGCTGCAGCGGCTATCCTGCCTATGGCGTCTCCCTTCATTATCCCGCTTCCGCTGGTTCCCCCGGCTATGACTAGTCTTTCCTCCTCGTGGCGTGTGACTACTGGTAGGCCGTCGGGGCTTACGTCGTAGTATCCTGCCCATGCTCCTGTGGGGCTTGCTCCTGCTAGGCTGGGGAGATAGAGGGAGAGTAGGGGGTTGACTGCTAGTGTGTAGTAGTGCTCCTCGGGGGCGGGCTCCCAGGCTTCTAAGCCGTATGGCCTACCGGCTTCGTCGCTGAGCTGGACCCACACGCTCTCCTCCTCTACTGCCGGCCTCACCAGCAGTTTCCGGGGTAGTATTAGTAGTGGTGGGGAGCCGGAGCCCTTGACTAGCTCCGCTTTTAGCATGTCCCCTGCTCTCCCCTTCGCTGGGAGCCTGAATACCTGCCTCTTCTTGGGCTTAGTGAAGGATTCAAAGCCAGCCGGGTTTAGTAATGTGGCTGCGTACGCACCTGCAGCCACGATTATAGCCTTTCTGGCCCTGACCTCTGCTCCCCCAGCTAGCTTGACTCCCGCTACATGGGGGTCCTGCCAGGGGAGGGGCTCCCCTTCTATTCCTAGGCTCACCCTGGGCTCTAGTATGAGCTTCTCGGCCTTAGTGTTGAAGGAGAATACCGTGCCTAGGCGGAGCGCCTCCCTGTAGTAGTAGTCTACTAGCTTCTCGGCCGCCAAGAAGCCCGCCCTCTTGACTAGCACAGCCTCTACTATGTCCCCCACTCCTAGTAGCTCGGCCTCCTCGGAGCCCGAGACCCTGGTATTCAGATCCAGCAGCTCCTCCACCCTATCCAGGGGCACCTCCTCGTATTCCAGGCCTAGTCTCTCCGCCTCCCTGAGGCCCTCCCGCAGGGCTGCCTGTAGCCTTTCATCTGCCAGGAAGAGGTAGCCCGCCATCCTGATTCCCAGGTCGACGCCGCTCCTCTCGACGTCGAGATAGTAGTCTATGCTGGAGCCTGCTAGTAGCATGTTAAGCCTGCTTGTGAAGAAGGCTCTGAAGGCCGCCATGCTCCTGCCCGTGTCCCCGCTACCCGGGGCTGGCCCTGCCTCGACTACTGCGACGCTGGCCTGGGGCTCCAGCCGCTTCAAGTGGTAGGCCGTGGCCAGCCCTACTATACCGGCCCCCACGATTACGTAGTCGTAGATCGGCAATAACCAGTAGCACCCCAGGTATTGAGGGATGGGCTACTGGGGGATTGATATGCCTGGATGGGCGAACCGCTTATAAGCCCTGGCCTGCTGGTAGTGTTGCGGCCGGGTTCATGGACTCGGGCGCGCCTAGGAGGAGCCTCGGTGCCCTCGGCTTCGCCTTCGTAATGTTCAGCATGGCCGCCTGCCTCCCACTCTTCTTCCTGGGCCCCATAGCCTACCAGTTCGGCCTGTCCCTCGGCGAGGCGCTGCTAGCGGCGCTGCTAGGCAACTTGGTAGTAGCGGTTGCTATGGCGTTGAACGGCTACCCTGGGGTTAGGGAGAGGATTGACTTCCCCGAGCAGGCCCGCCGGGTCTTCGGCGCTACTGGCGCTAAGATAGTCGTGGCCTTGAGGGGCCTAGTAGGCGCCCTCTGGTTCGGTGTGGAGGCCTACAACGGGGCCCTAGCCCTGATAATGATCCTGTTATTGGCCCTCGGCCTCGGCGGTGACAATCTCATCGCGAGGGCTACTCTCCTGCTCCCCCTAGCGCTCGTAGCCTACCTGGCGGCTATGCTCGCCGTTCTCTGGAGGGGGGTCGAGGGTATAGGCCTCGCCGCTAGCATAGCAGGGCCCCTGCTGCTACTCTACTTCGCCTGGCTCGCCTGGTGGCTCCACACAAGCGGCTCCACAGCCGCTGTAGAGGCGCCCACGGGTGTGGGCCTGCTCAGCCTACCCTTCCTAGTCTACCTGGCTATCCAGACTAACTGGTGGGCAACAGTCGCTGTTAACATGAGCGACCTCAGCAGGCTAGCCAGGGACTGGAGGAGCGTGTGGATAGGAGTACTCCTAGGGATGGTCGGCGGCCAGCTGCTAGGCACCTACCTGAGCTACCAGCTGATACTCATGACGGGTAAGAGCCTGCCCCACGAGATCATAGCAAGCTACGCGCCCGGAGCTATAGCCATACTAGTCGGGCTCCTCTTCGCCTTCCTAGCCCCCTGGACCACTGACATCACCGCCAACGTGCCAGCCCTGATAGACGTGCTCAAGTCAGTGGCGGGCCTCAACTGGCGCAGAGCCTCCATAGCAGCGGTGATCCTAGGCTTCATACTAGCCCCCTGGTGGGCGCTCGACGCAGCACAACAGATAGTAGACTACGTCACTGCCTTCGCGGCGAGCTACGGAGTCATACTGGGCCCCATACTAGGCCCCATGATAGCAGCCGTCTGGATAGTGAAGGCGAGGGACAACCCCGGGCATGCTAGGATAAAGGCTGATGCAATGGCAGCCTTCCTTCTGGGGGTCGCGGCTAGCTACGCCGCCAGCCTAGCTATGGGCGGGGTGCAGCTGGTGCAGCTAGGTCCCGTTGCCGTGCCGTTCCCCTCGGGCCCCACCTGGTACATCGGCGTTGCTTTCAGCCTAGCTGCATACATAGCCCTCGCCAAGGCTAGAAGCTAAAGTAGTGGCCTTGTTCACTGCTTCTCCTCTCCTCCACTCCCCGCTATTTTGACTGCTACCCTGCTCTTCTTGAGCCACTCCTCCTTATCCTGGGGCTTCGATAGGTGTAGGTCTACGGGGTGTAGGTGCTTGTCTAGCCCTAGCCTCTCCATTACCCCCTCGAGCCTCTTCCTGGCCTCTCCAGGCTCTATCTCCTCTCCGACGACTACTAGTATGTCGACGTCGTGGGCCTTCCCCAGCTCGCCCCTAGCCACGCTACCCACCAGATAGACCTCGAGGGCTCTCAGCTCCCTCACTAGCTCCACGGCCAGACGGGGCAGCCAGGAGCGCCACGATACTATCCTCTCCTCCCTCTCCCTAAGGGACGCATCCACATACTCCTGCAGCTTCCTCCCAGTGAGGGCTCTATAGGCAGCTTCGACCGTGAAGGAGCCTAGCAGCATCGCCGCCAGTATGGCTAGGCTCGCGGGGTTGTCCAGCCACGCCCTATAGAGTAGTACCGTCAGCGCGGAGGCGGTCAACACTGTAGCGGCTAGGGTCACGAGAGGGCTAGCCCTCGCCTCGTGGCGGAGCCTGTACGCGGCGAGGTTCACCGCCGTGAATATTATGAGGAAGCCGCCGCTCCCGGCGACTGATATACCCTCAAGGCTGCCCAAAGCCGCTAGAGCGGCTGCTAGTAGCGATATCAGCACGAGGCCCTCCGTTGCACCCCTCCATATCCTCCTAGCCGCTGCTCTAGGCAGGTAGCCGTACTTGGCCACCACGTAGCTAACCCTCGCGGTGCCGTAGAGGGTAGCGTTTATCGCGCTAGAAGTTGAGGCCAGGGCGCCGAGGCCCACTAGTAGGAAGCCGAGCTCGCCCAGGCTAGGCTTGGCAGCAGCGGCTAGAGCATAGTCCCTATAGACTCTCACCTCCTCAGGCGTGAGTGTGCCCGCCGCCACGAGGGCCACGAGGAAGTAGACGGCTATCACCGTGGCCACAGCAGCGTAGAGGGCTCTAGGGATAACCCTGGGATCCTCCACATCCCTGGAGGCGTTAGCCACGAGCTCGAACCCCTCATAAGCCAGGAATATGATCATGCCGCCGGCCAGGAGCGTCAAGGGGTCGGGCCAGTTAGCGGGGCTCAGCCTGCCCCAGTCCACCTGGCTCAGCCCGGCGGCAGCCACGAGCAGGAGCACAGCCAGTTTAAAGAGTACCAGGGCATCCTCCACCCTTCCAGAAACCACAGCGCCTAAAGCGTTAACCCCTGCGAACAGCGCAACAGCGGCGACCGAGAGGGCGGGCCTCAGGGCCTCCGTCCCCACCATGGCAGCGGCGTAACTCCCGAAAGCGTAGGAGTAGAGAGCTATCATTACGATGTAGCTGGCCAGTAGCACTAGGTTCAAGCCGCCTGCCAGGAGCCCGGTGCCATAAGCCCTAACCAGGTACTCTACCGTGCCACCCTCACTAGGATACCTCACACTCAACCTAGCATAAGAATAAGCCGTAGCGAGGGCGACGAGCCCGGCAAAGAGGAAAGCCACAGGAGCGCCGCCACCACTCAGCTCAAGGCTCAAGCCTAGGACAGCGAAGATACCGCCCCCTATCATCCCCCCAACGCCTATACTATAAGCCTCGAGAAACCCTATCCTACCCCTCCCGCCACTCAATACACGCAAGGCACCCCCATACACTGCAGGCGTAAACGCCCCCCTCCCGCCACACCAGAGAGGCGTAGGGAACCCGGGGAGGGCCTCGCCCCATTACACTGCCCTTGCACTACCAGCGGGTTTGACACTTTTAACCCACCAGGAGATCACCTGTAGTCTTCATAGCCGCGCACCCCCTCTACTTCACTAGTGTAAGTGGAGGAGACCGGGGTGAACGGGTAATGGCGGTAAGCGTGGCCGAGGCGCTCAAGAAGCTGCTGGACCGCTGGCTCTCGGGCCGCAGGAAGGGCCTGGTACTCACCCTCGTGGCCGTGCAGAGCCTGAGGGAGAAGGGCGAGGAGGCCAGCGAGGAGGCCGTGAGACGGGAGGGACTCAGAATACTCAGGGAGACCAGGGGCAAAGTCGACTGGGGCGTGAGCGAGGAGGAGTACACGCACGCCCTAGTGAGTAGTCTGCTCAGGGAGCTAGTGGAGATGGGCGTGCTCGAAGAGGTAGACGGCGCCGTCTACAGGATAAGGGGGGGCAGACAGGGCGAGGAAGAGTTCTACACCCGCTTCGGCACACTAATGCAGCTAGTAAGAATGCCGAGATAACCATCTCCCCCCAGTTTTAGCCTACTCCCGGATCAACACGGGCTATTGCTGGGTTGGGGAGTAAAGGGGTATAGGCTGGACACGTTATTTAGCTGGAGGAGGGGGTACAGGGGTATAGGGGCAGGTTTATGGCTTTACTCAGGCTTAGGAAACAAGCCTATATAATCCTTATATCGCATAGTTACAAGTATTTGCTGTTATTCGGTGGTGGACTATGAACAATAAGAAGGAGTATAACAGGCGGAGGCTAAAGACGAGGACTAGTAGTTTCGGCGTGCCTGGCAGGGTGGCGCACGACTCGACGCCCTTCTACTCTAGGAAGCTTTATAAGGACTTGGCCTTGCCCAGGCCTGCCCCCGAGGACCTTAAGGAGAATCCTGTGCCGGAGGAGTATCTAGACAAGGTTATACTTGGTGATGCCCGTGAGGTGCTGGGGAGGCTTCCTGATAATAGTGTGCACCTCATGGTCACCTCGCCGCCCTACAATGTCGGCAAGGAGTACGACGAGGACCTCACGCTAGGGGAGTACCTGGACTTCATAGAGGAGGTCATGCGTGAGGTCTACCGGGTGCTGGTCTGGGGCGGCCGGGCCTGCTTCAACGTGGCGAACCTGGGGAGGAAGCCCTACATTCCCCTCCACGCCTACCTCATAGAGAGGTTCGAGGGGATAGGCTTCCTCCTCAGGGGCGAGATTATCTGGGACAAGGGGGAGGCGGTTAGCGGGGCTAGCACGGCTTGGGGCACCTGGATGAGCGCCGTTAACCCTATAATCAGGGACCAGCACGAGTACATCATAGTGCTGAGCAAGGGCGACTTCAAGAGGCGGAAGCCCCCGGGCAAGAAGGACACCATAACCCGGGACGAGTTCCTAGAGTATACTAGGAGCGTGTGGCGCTTCCCCCCAGAGAGCGCCAAGCGAGTAGGCCACCCAGCCCCCTTCCCCGAGGAGCTCCCATACAGGTGCATACAGCTCTACACCTTCACGGGCGACGTAGTCCTAGACCCTTTCGCGGGCTCCGGCACCACATGCGCCGTAGCAGTCAAGACCGGGAGACACTACATCTGCATAGACATAAACGAGGATTACGTGAAAATAGCCGAGCACAGGATTAAAGAGGCCAAGAAGCACGTCCCATTAACGAATTTCCTAAGCGATAATACCTAATTTAATAGTAGAGTGCCAGCTTTTTCAAAAGATCGTACCATTCTCTCCAATACTTTTCAACTGCCTCCGCGAAATTTCTAATCGGCCTATACTTTTTACATACATGATTACCCTCTTTTTCGGCTTCTTCCATTAATTTATATACAGCGTTAGCTGATATACCAAACCCTCTTGGATTTGTGCTGCTACTCGGAATCCACCAAAACTCTCTACCCTTATCTTTTCTAACTCTATCTATAAGCTGCAATGTAAAAACATAAATATCTATTCTTCTGTTACTCCTATCAGCTGTCACATAAAGAATTGGATATTTAAAGGTAAATAACTCAGCTCTTTCCCAAGAGGGAAATCCGTCCCATGCAACCTTTATAATTGTAGGTTTCTCAGTAGTTTTTAGACTATAAGCATACCAATATCCCCCAATATTCACCTTGAAATCCCAGGAACGCTCAGTATCAGGGGCACTTTCAACCTCTAAATTAAACTCGTATTTTAATAAAAGCTTTATGAAGTTCTCACGCCTCTTACCTACATCAGGCGCCCTACCTTCTATGTATAGAAGCTCCCATACCCTTCCTAATAATTCCAATAAATCCAATCTTCTTTTAAATAAGTCAATAATAGGATCGATAGACAAGCTACCTCCCGAATTATTACTAAACTAACTGAAGTAATTTATTTAAAACTGTTTGCACTCTTCTTTTAATCTGAATAGCTCCTCTACTGGTAGTCCCAGATAGGCTGCGAGTTTAAGAGCTAAGGGTAGCGACGGCAGGTAGCGGCCTTTCTCTATAGCTATTATCGTCTGCCTGGTCACGCCGACGGCCCTGGCTAGTTTTTCCTGGCTAAGGCCTAGCCTTGCCCTTACTTCCCTAAGCCTTACCTCTACGCACTCGCTCATGGCGCTACCCGCCTAGCCGCCTGTGGTAGAGCGTTGAGAGTGCTGCGTAGAGGGCTATCGCCGTCATTGCCGCTACTATGTAGCCGTCTAGGAGGCCCTGGTGGTACCCAGTGAGTTGTAGGAGGCCTAGCTCCCTGAGCACTAGGGCTGTAGTCGCCGCTAGGCCTGCGAGTACTAGGAGGCCTGTGAGCGCCGCCGTGGAGGCCTTCTGCCTCACCGCCTCGTCTCTCTCGTCGTGGGCGGCCCCTTCCACCCTAGCCCTTGCATAGCTCCACAGACGGTCGGCTAGGAATATCAGCAGGGCGGCTAGAGGGAGGCCTGGCAGGGCTCCGAGCTTGTGTACTGCTAGGATTGCTAGGCCGAAGGCAAGGTATCTGGCTGCGCTCAAGGCCCTGTACCAGAGGGGAGCGCTCACTGCAGGCTCCCAGTAAACCTGTAATGGATCCTTTACAGTGTAAATAACCCTTTACACCTGGCGGGGGGTGCCGGATCCGCGGATCCTGTAAATCTCAATGCCCTCCTTTAGGGCCTCAGCTACTACCACACTCTTCCCCCTTAGCCTTTCAAGCTCTTCGGGCGCTACCGGTATGAAGGTGGCGTCTCGTGGCTTGTCCCAGATCCTGTAGAGGAGTGAGAGCCTCTCGCCTATGCTCATGGCTTCCCAGCCCCTAGCAACTACTAGTAGGTCTATGTCGCTGCCGTCGACGTGATCGCCCCGCGCGATGCTCCCGAAGAGTATTATCTTCTCGACGGTTACTCCCCGTTGCGCCAGTTGAGCCGCGAGCTCTTCTGCCCACCTAGCCGCTTCCTCGAGCAGCCTCCTCCAGCGCAGCCTCCGCTGCCTCGACAACTCTTCTAGCAGCCTCCACCGCCCGCCTCGCGCTCCTCCAGCTGATCGCTTCATCAGGGAGCCCCTCCACTATATCAGGGTAGCAGGCTAGGTGGTAGTACTGGGTCAGCTCGTAGGCGTCCTCAAGCTCCTCCTCGCCGAGCCCCAGGTTGCTGCCTAGCTCGGTGAAGAGCCTCCGTATATTGTGGGTCTTAGGGAAGCCGCCCTTAAAGTGTAGTAGGAGGGCTTTTAGGGCCTTCTCCGCCGCCTGTTGGGCCCAGAAGGCGGCGCCAGCCCTGTCGCCATGCCTCAGGCTCAGCTCCGCCCTCTCCAGGTCCCTCCTGGCAGCCTGCAGCCACCACCTGACCTGCTCCCTCAAGGCGCCTGGCGCCACCAAGTTAGAAGTGCTATGCGTACAGTGGAATAGTTATGCTGGAAAGCCCCGCTCTGGGGGTGCGTGAGGCTTGTGCAGGCTCTTCGGGCTCCTAGCAAATAAGCTGGTGGGCGTGGGGTTCAGCTTCTTCGTCGCCCACAGGAGCTTCTCCCAGCAATCCATGCGGAACCCTGACGGATGGGGCGTGGCATGGCTGGATAAGAATGGGGAGTGGCGCCTGTTCAAGGAGACTCTGCCCCTCGCCGAGTCTGATAGGGTCCACGAGGTCATCGGCAAGGCCGTGCGTGGCAGGATAATCGTGGCCCACGTGAGGCTCGCCACCACGGGCGAACTCAGGGAGGAGAACACTCATCCCTGGGTGTATAGGGGGTGGGTGTTCGCACACAACGGAGTCGTCGACAGGCGTAGGCTGCTCAGCCTCATAGATAGGCGGTATCAAGACTTCGAGGGGGATACCGACTCGGAAGCACTCTTCCACCTTGTCGTGCAGGAGGTCGAGGCCCAGGGCGACCCCGTGGAGGGCATAAAGAGCGCTGTAGAGAAGATACTCGAGGCCGGCGTCGACTTCTCCTCGCTCAACTTCATAGCGAGTGACGGGAGAAGGCTCTACGCCCTAAGATACGCTACTACAAACTTAGAATACTACACGCTCTACTATCTCAGGAGGCCTAACCTTAACAGACCCCTAGAGCACCGCTCCAAGGAGACTCGGATACTGATAAAGATGAAGCTCGCCATGGGCGAGAGGGCTGTGCTAGTCGCCTCGGAGCCCCTAACTAGGGACGAGGAGTGGATCCTCCTAGATAATCAAAGCCTCCTCGTTGTGGAGCCCGACCTAACAGTTAGTAGAGTCAACATTCATTAACATAGAAGGAGTCCAACATAACTACAACCCCCCAGCGATGACCCGTAGGCCCGCTACACTTGGGCTTGCCTGGTGGCTGCCCTACACCATAGCATCGCCGCAGCTGCGGCAACGGACCTCACGGCGGCTTACTAAGCCCGCGTGAAAGGTACTACATTCACGAGCACTAGAGAAGAAGGTTAAGAGAGGGGCCTCTCAAGACTCGCGCAGGCAAGGAAGCCGGAGACTAGGAAAGCGCGAGCCGCCCCATCGACGACTAATATGAAACTCTACGAGTCCCGCGCCGGGTTAAAGCTTGCTGGCGATAATGGACGCTCCCAGGAGGTTCACTGAGTACCTTAGGTGCGGCGCCGGGGGCTTGAAGAGATACTGGGGTTTAGGCCCGTTGAGGGCTGCAACGTCTTCATAGTCCCCGTGTTGATGCCGAGTGAGAGGTTGCCTACGGTCTTCGTTAAGGCTTCAGCGGGAGATGCGCCTGTGAGCAGAGCAGCTACGCTGCCAGGTGTCTTGCTAGGCATAGGGCTACTATGGTGTTCCATGCTACGGGGAAGAAGCCTAGGCCTAGTGCCACGGCTAGGATTACCTGGTATGCGGTGTGCTCTCCTCCTAGCGCCTTTATTAGTGCCTCGTCGAGCCTTGTCCTGTACCTCCTGCTCCATACTCCTATCCAGGCTACTACTGGTAGTAGGAGGCCTGCTGCTAGGGTGAGGAGTAGCATGGCTATGAGGCCCGGTGTTAGTCCTAGCTCGGCTATGAGCCATCGTGGCAGGGGGTTCAGTTCTACGCCGCCAAGGCTGAGTATTAGCCATGTGAGTGTGACGTCTGCCACCCTCTCGCTGGTCCAGGCAAGCACGAAGGCCAAGTAGACTCTGAGGGGTGGCGGGCTAGGCCTCAGGCTCCAGAACCGCTGCAGTACCGTACCATACAACCTCGCTCACACCCTGGGCTATGTTGCTAGTGGCTAGCCTCACGCCTAGAACAGCGTTGGCCCCCATCTCCCGGGCCCTCCTGCGGAGCCTCTTCATAGCCTCATCCCGAGCAGACTCGAGCAGCTCGGTATACTCGCTCACCTCGCCCCCCACGAGATTCCTGAGTCCAGCCAGTATGTCGCCGCCGAGGCCGCGAGCCCTGGTACTGCTGCCCGAAACCACGCCTAGAACCCTAACAACTCTATACCCAGGCACCCTATCAAGAGTAGTAACTATCACGTCACCCTCAAACCCCGACAATACAAGGATCACCCCGACGATCCAGGCGTGCAGTAACCTAGTATAGAGGGTAGACGGGTAAAACGCTTAACCCACTGTTGAGAAGCCGCGAAGCGCGTCAAAAAGAAGCTAATACAGTAAAAGCCTCGGGTGGCTCACCTATGCCTACTCTCGCTATGCCTCGCTATGCCTGGGCCTTCTGGGCGGCCTCCAGCTCGTCTATCATCCGCTTCACTATATAGACTATCTCTGGATTAGCGTTGTCGAGTTCGATGAGCCTCTGATAGATCTCCTTCAGCCTGGCCAGATCCTTCTCCCTATAGGCCTTCCTAGCCTCGTCGTAGAGCCTGATATCCTCGCTGCTAGGGGTCATGCACATCTCTCCAATTCACCCCGTTAAACAAGCCGTCACCCCATCCGCCTCTTAAGGATTCCCCCTTCCAAGCATAAACCGCTTTTCACCCTCCACAGCACCAATCAAAAACACCGCAAGCAACAAGGGAAAGGGAGTGGGTAGGAGGGAGTTATTAGCCCGGGCCAGACCACGGCGGCTCCCCTCCCGGGCCTCCCCCCAGCGGGTGAGGAGGGCTCCTTCATCGAAGCCGTCTAGCATGCCCTCTCCTAGGGCGTGCCTGCTCCCGGGACCTTGAGAGGGGTGGTTTGCGGTGGCTGGG
>JALTZJ010000053.1 GCA_027046245.1 Acidilobaceae archaeon | reverse complement strand
GCAGTACTCCACCCCCTCGCCTCCCTCGCCTCCCTAATCCTCACGTAATAGTCCTCAACAAGGTCGTAGGACTCCAGCGAAGCCCTCCTAGGAGGCCTAGGCCTAGGAACACTCCTACGCCTCCTCTCAGACACGAGCACAGCACGCCCAGTACGAGACAGCTTTAAGTAGCACGAGGCACACAGAATCATTTCAACACCATCGACAAGGGCACGATAAGGCCTACCGCCAGTAGGAGAACCGCAAAGCTCACAGTAAACCTCGCCACTCACAGCCTTCCACCCAGCGACCTATATATCAGCCCAAATACTACTCAGGCGGCCAAACCCCCATAAAGCCAGCACACCCCAGCCCCCAGCAGACACAAAAGATTAGCGGTCCAGCTGTACAAACGCTTCAACACCGTTATTATAAAGATAATATGGATGGATTTTAAGACGCTAATCCTTGTGATAATTGTGATAATTAAAAGGTTTTTAACTGCTTAATTGAAAAGTTTAGTGGTGGGTTTCACCGGCTTGCACCCTTTATACTGGAGATTTCCTTTTATGAGTTAGGGAGGGTGCTGTTGGGTGTCTATGACTAGGAATAGTAGCGGGCGTAGAGGTAGGGCTGCTGGTTCTAGCGATCATGTGATCGCCTCTCTTGAGAGCGAGATTGAGGCTCTACGCAGCAAGGTTAGAAGTTTATCTACGCAGAATACTACTCTCCTAAAAGAACTTGAGTATTATCGTAACGAGATTAAGAAGCTCATGGCGCCCCCCTTGATAGAGGCTGTTGTGCTAGAAGTTATTGATGAAGATAGGGTTGTAGTTAAGAGTAGTACGGGGCCTAACTTAATTGTCAATGTGTCGTCTAGGGTTGATGTGAGGAGTCTCAGGCCCGGCACTATTGTTGCACTCAACAATAGAGGCTCTACTATCATGGAGGTGCTGCCTGGCCGTTACGACCCTCTGGTAAAAGCGATGGAAGTTGAGGAGAGGCCTAACGTTACCTTCAAGGATGTTGGCGGGCTGCGGGAGCAGATAAGGGAGGTTTATGAGGCTATCGTGCTTCCGCTGAAGAAGCCCGAGCTGTTCAGGGAGCTAGGGATCGAGCCGCCGAAGGGGGTGCTACTCCATGGGCCGCCCGGCACCGGGAAGACTCTCCTGGCCAGGGCCGTTGCTAGGGAGTCAGACGCGGTTTTCATCAGGGTTGTTGCTAGCGAGCTTGTGAACAAGTTCATCGGGGAGGGTGCTAGGCTCGTTAGGGAGATATTCAGGTATGCTAGGGATCACGCGCCTGCAATCATCTTCATCGATGAGATAGACGCTATCGCCTCCCGCAGGGTGGATATGGGGACTAGCGGCGACAGGGAGGTTCAGAGGACTATGCTCCAGCTCCTTGCTGAGATGGACGGCTTCGACCCCCTGGACAACGTGAAGGTGATCGCTGCTACTAACAGGCTAGACCTCCTGGACCCCGCGATACTCAGGCCGGGCCGCTTCGACAGGATAATAGAGGTGCCGCTCCCCGACTTCCAGGGGCGCCTCGAGATACTGAGGATCCACACGAGGAGGAGTAGGCTCGCCAGCGACGTGGACCTTGCTAGGATAGCGAAGCTCACCGATGGTATGAGCGGCGCGGAGATCAAGGCTGTGGTCACCGAGGCGGGCTTCTACGCCATAAGGGAGGGGCGCAGGGAGATAGCGATGAGGGACTTCCTCAGGGCTGTGGAGAAGGTTAGGAGGAGGCTGGCGGGCCGCGGCAGGCAGGGCCACGGGGGCGTAGTCAGCACCATCTAGGCTACCAGTAGGGCCTCCTCCTCGCCCCAGCCTGGGAGGCCTCGTAGAGCTCCTCCTTCGCCCACATCCTTAGGCTCTCCCTCCTCTTTATCTCCCTCAGCAGCCTTTCCAGGTGCCTGTAGACGGTGCTGTGCATCCTGCCCTCCGCCAGCATCTCTATAGCCTGCTTCGCCGCCATCGCCCTCTCATAGTCACCTATTATGGCAACGTGGTAGTCCCCTACGTGGATGTAGGTGCCGGTCATCTCCTCAATGGTCCTCCTAGCCCTCCCGCCCTCTCCTATTATCCTGCCCTTTATCCTCTTCAGGTGGTTCTCCTTGTCCCCGACAATATGCTTGAGGTCAACGATAACGAGTATCTGGTCCTCGTCCAGGAGCCTGAAGGCCTTCTCAGGCGGGAACCCGTAAGCTATAGCCTTCACAACCTCAGCTGCCTTCATCAGGTTAACCGGGGGCACCCCCTCCATCTCCGGCTCGATTATCACCATGGAGTTCTCCGTGTCAACCGTTATCACGGTGCCAGTCCTCCTCATAATCTCCTTCTTAACCTCCCCATCAACGCCTATCACAGCCCCCAGCCTGTCCGGCGGTATCTTAACGTAGATCCTCGGCCTGGGCTGCGCAGCGCCGCTCAACCCTGGAGCCACCCCGCGGAGCGCCACGCCTTACTCTAGAAGCTGTAGGGCCAGGAGGCTTTGACCCCTGCCCTGGGGGCCCCAGGGGTCACTCTAGGCACTCTAGGGCCTCCCTGAACGCCTCGGGCTCCTCCTCGCCTCCGAGGAGCTCGCCGAAGTACCTCTTAAGGTTGGATATGTCCCTCTCCAGGAACTCCCTCGCCAGCGGGTGCTGTACGTGGACCGCCTGGGCCACGTCTATTATCCAGGGCCTCTCCTCCCACACCATTATGTTGTACTCGCTTAGGTCGGCGTGGACCAGGCGGGCCCCGCAGACTATTGCCTTGACCTGG
>JALTZJ010000052.1 GCA_027046245.1 Acidilobaceae archaeon | reverse complement strand
GGAGACTGGGGAGCCCCTGCCTGAGGGGGCCGACGCTGTGATCCGAAGGGAGGCTGCCCGGCTAGAGGGAGGGCTGCTATACTCTAACGTGGCTCCCAAGCCCTGGGAGAATGCCTTCCTCCCGGGCGAATTCATGGAGAGGGGCTTTTTGATCGTGCCTCGGGGGGGCCTGGTAACAGGGGCTAGGGCGGCGCTGGCCCTCCAGGCCGGCATAAGGATGCTGAGGGTTTACAGGGTTAGGGCGGCCCTTGTTGTGGCTGGCAGGGGCGCGGAGCCCGCTACTAGCTTCGCCGGTGATAGCCTGGACTTCTCACTTCCACTCCTCCGCTGGTACGCTCCGTTCATCGACGTGGCTGCAGTGCTTGGCCCCATCGCTGAGGGTAGGCTGGAGGAGGCTCTAGGGGCGGCCCTCGAACTGGGGGATCTAGTGGTGGTTGCTGGGGGTGCGAGTATCGGGGGCGGCGACTCCGCCAAGAGGGCCGTTATTAGCATGGGCGGCGATCTTGTGGTGCCGGGCTTCGGGGCTAGTATAGTGAAGAGGAGCGGCCTCGCAGTGGTGGATGGCAAACCCGTGGTCTTCCTCCCTGGGGGCTGCGTGAGCGCTACTCTGGGGATCCACGAGGTCCTATTCAGGCTCCACCGGGGCCTTACGGGTCGGAGCCTGCTAGCCACGCTACGCCTCCCACTAGCTAGGAGTCTCGAGTTGAAGAGGAGGATGCCCTCAGCCGTGCTGCTGAGGCTCGTAGACGGGGGCTGGGAGCCCCTAGAGTGGGGAGTAAATCTCTGTAGGGAGTTGGCGAGGGCAGACGCATACGCTATCCTAGAGCCGGGTAGCTACAGGGAGAGGGAGGAGGTGGAAGCCGTACTCCTGGGCCCACGCGGCTAGCCAGGTAGCGGCCTTTAAGCGGCGTAAAGGTGCGGCGGCCGGATTCAAGGGTTTACTGTTGGGTGCGTGCAACGCCTCCACGCCTTGGGTGCGCCGCGGCATTGCAGTGGCCCAGGGTGGAGGTCGAGGTAGGCTCGGAGCAGTGGCTGCCATACGAGGGTCCCCGGCCATCGTGGCGGATAGGCCTGACCGACACGACGCTGCGGGATGGACTACAAGGTTTTAGGCCCCTCACTGTGAGGGAGGCTCTCTCTATTTACGAGGTCCTAGCTGAGCTAAGCCCGGAGGGCGTTATAGAGAGTACGGAATTGTTCCTCTACACTGAGGAGCAGAGGAGGATTGTGAGGGCTATACTCGAGACTGGCTGGGAGTATCCGAGGCCCATAGCCTGGATTAGGTCCACGCTGTCGGACGCCAGGCTCGCCGTAGACTCGGGCCTCGGGGAGACAGTGGTGCTAGCCAGCGTAGGCCCCCTCCATGTGAGGGAGAAGCTGGGGGTTACCTGGCAGAGGGCAGTGGAGAAGTATCTCTCAGTAGTCGAGTACCTAGCCTCCCACGGTGTGTCCGTGAGGATAGCGCTTGAAGACTTCACGAGGAGCGAGTTCACGGAGAGGGTTGTGCCTTTTGTGCTACAGGCCAGGAGCCTAGCAGAGCGCCACGGCGTTGGGTTCAGGGTTAAGCTTAGCGACACCCTTGGCTTGGCGATGCCCTTCCCCAGCGTCCCGGCCCCCCGGGGGGTTTGGGCCGCTGTTTGGAGGCTCCGCAACTCTGGGCTCAGGGCTGAGGAGATAGAGTTCCACGGTCACAACGATCTAGGCCTCGTGGTGGCTAACCAGCTTGCTGCATGGTTAGCGGGAGCCTCCTGGGCTAACTGCACCTTGCTGGGCGTGGGCGAGAGGGCCGGTAACTGCCCCCTAGAGGTTATGCTCCTCCACTACGCCAGCCTCACAGGTGACACCATTGGTGTTAGGCTCGACAGGCTCCCAAGGGTGGTGGAGGTGATGGAGCGCCTGGGCGTAGCTGTGCCCCCCTGGTACCCCGTCGTGGGCAGGAACGCATTCAACACGAAGGCGGGGATTCATGTAGACGGGCTCCTGAAGAACCCGAGGATCTACCTACCTTATCATCCGGGTCTAGTCGGGAGGAGGGCCACAGTCGAGGTCACACCTCTGGGCGGCCGGAGCGCCTTGATTGCGTGGCTCAGGAGCCGGGGGGTCGATGTGGGGAAGGATGACCCCAGGGTCGAGGCCCTTTATAGGGCGCTGGCCGCGGCGTACCCGGCGGGTCCACACGAGGCTATGACGCTCCTAGAGGAGGAGGCCCGCCGCTTCTTCCCCGAGCTCGCGGGGTGATGGATGGTGCCGCAGCCCTACTATAGTGAGGACTCTAGTATGGCTGAGTCTATCCTCTCTCGGGCCGTTGGCCGCAGGGTGGAGCCGGGGGAGATAGTAGTAGCCCCGGTGAGCCTAGTCTACATGCATGACGGCACCTTCGGCCTGGCTAGACGGGTCATGAGGGAGGCTCCACAGCTGGACAGGGTATTCGACCCCTCCAGGGTAGCCCTCTTCATAGACCACGCTGCCCCGGCGCCCCACCTCGCGGCAGCCATGGTCCACTTGGCTATGCGGCGGTGGTCCCGGGAGACGGGGGTAAGGCTCTACGATGTAGGCTACGGGATAAGCCATCAGGTAGTAGCTGACGAGGGCCTCGCGGGCCCCTGGGACGTGGTTGTAGGGGCTGACAGTCACACTGTCACTGTGGGGGCCCTTGGAGCCTTCGCCACGGGCGTAGGCAGCACAGATGCAGCAGTCGCAGTAGCGACGGGCAGGATATGGCTGAGGGTTCCCGAGCCCCTTCAGGTCAGGCTCGAGGGCAAGATGCCCCAGGGGGTAACGGGCAAGGACTT
>JALTZJ010000051.1 GCA_027046245.1 Acidilobaceae archaeon | reverse complement strand
CTTGTCACAGCGATAACGAGGTATCGACAGTTACACGGCTTGAACGTGGATCTTAGAGTTGCTAGGAGCGTAGAGGATCTGCAGGCCCGTATAATCCTTGAGCTCAAGGAGAGGGGGGTTGTTAAGGGGCTTTCAAGTGCTTCCGAGGCTCTTCGCCGTCTCCTGGAGAGGGAGAGAAGCTTGCTCCTCGAGTTCTATAGGGCTGCGGCTGAGCTTACAGGCGATCCCGAGGATCCTGGCGACTTTGACGATGTTCTAGCTTCTGCTTTGAGCGGCGATGTTGAGAAGCCGGGTGCACGAGCTATTCTACTGGTTGTTCAGGCTGTTGCTAGGGCTGTTGCGGAGGAGAGGCTTAATAGTGGAGAACCTGAGAGCGACCTCTCGGTTTACTGCCCTGTTTGCGGGGCTGCAAGCGAGACTATGTATAAGAGGAAGGGTGTCTTCTACATGGTTTGCCACTTCTGTGGCTACACATGGCGTATAACCGGTAGTGACCTGCTCGTTTGTCCTGCTTGCGGGGCGACTGCTCCCATAGACGTCGGCGTTGTCGCTGATAAGCATAAGCGGCTAGGTATGGCTGCCTGCCAGAGGTGCGGGTTCAGGTGGAGGGTTATATTGGATGAGCACCTTAGGGCACCTCTCATAGTGTTGCCACTCATAGCTATGGGTGCGGAGCGCTATAGGCCTGCGCTGGAGGAGGCTCTCGGGGGCAATAGTAATGGGGTCCCGCCTGAGGGCGAGGGTTGAACGTGCTCTGGCAGCGGCTAAGCTACCATTCAGACCTCCCGGCTCTATGACCCCCGACCCCGGACTTCATGACTGCGAGGTTCTATGCGGCTATATAGACTCTAATGCAGGGGACCCCGAGGGTCACCCTGAGTCGCTAAAGGCAATAGAGTGGCTTGTAAGGCTAGCCTCTCTCGCTTCACTAGGCGTGGAGGCTCCAGGCTGGGTCACGGCCGGAGCCTCAGAAGCTAACTTGCTAGCGCTGTACTGGGCCCGGGAAAAGGGCTACAGGAAGCTCGTAGCATTCGATACAGCTCACTACAGCGTCTTCAAGGCTGCCCGTATACTTGAAATGCGAGTTGTAAAGCTTAGTAGCATTAATGGCTACGCCGCGGACCTCGAGTCTCTCAGAAGAGCCGTTGACGACGTATCTATTATAGTAGCTACTGTTGGTACCACCGAGACGGGCTATGTTGATCCCGTTGTCGAGATCGCTGAGATAGCCAAGGAGAAGGGGGCAGTGGTCCATGTTGATGCAGCCTTCGCCGGCATAGTGGCTAGACACACCTCCGAGAAGGCGAGATTTAAGCTTGAATGGCCCGTCGCGTTCATGGCCGTCGATGCCCATAAGATCCCAGATGCCCCCGCGCCCGCAGGAGTGTTACTAGCCTATGACCGTGAAGCCCTGGACGAACTCTTCTTTGAAGCGCCATACACGCCTACCGGCCGGCAATTCGGTGTCCTGGGTACTAGGCCGGGCGGGCCTGTGGCCGCCGCTGCATTGAAGCTGGCCTCGCTCCTGAGCGACGATGGAAGCAGCTTCTGGCTTGCGAGGAGGCTCATGGATAGGCTGAGTAAATGGATTGCGCTGTTGGAGCAGGAAGGCTATAAGCCCGTTCACGAGCCTGAGACCCCAGTTGCCTGTTTGATAGGAGGCAGGGATCCCTCCAGGCTCTTCGCTGCTGGCGGTACAAAACCGTATAGGTGTCCCAGGTTCGGTGGCGTCAGGCTCGTGGTGCGTTCATCGCACCTTTCACGTAGCTATGAGTCCCAGTTCCGAACCCACTTCTACTCGCTCAGTTAAAAGCCTGGTCCCACACTTTTCACACTAGAAATGTTTAAATAAGCGGTGCCCCCTGTTAGAGGTTTGGCCTCTACGGTTGGTGAGGGAGATGCCCCGCCAATGGGGAGGTGTGGAGGGGATGGAGCGCCAATACAGATCGTGAATGGTAATGCTTCCCCTGAGTCAGCCCGCGCCCTCCACCGTTTCATTCTTTCAAGGCTTCTTGAGGGGAGGGCGCGTGGCGTTGCTTGGCACCTAGAGTCTAGCCTCACGGCATCCGGGATCCTCGCGGCCCTCCTGGGCTTCTGGGTGCCCCGCGGGGCCGCGGAGGGTGTGAGGAGGCGCGTGATCCTTAGCAAGGGTCACGCTAGCCTCGCCCTCTACGCGGCCTTCGAGGGAATAGGGCTGCTGAGGCGTGGCAGCCTGGAGGAGGGCTTCGCGATACCCTGGAGCCCGCTGCAGGCTCACCCGGAGGCTACGAGGCTGCCGGAGGTGCCGGTATCCACGGGAAGCCTGGGGCAGGGTCTCAGCGTCGCCGCCGGCATGGTAATGGCTGCCAGGCTGGCCAAGAGAAGGCTGGAAGTCGCTGTTATACTCGGCGATGGCGAGCTAGACGAGGGTCAAGTATGGGAGGCTGCTGCTACAATCGCGAGCAAGCGTCTACACGAGGTAGTAGCCATCATAGACCGTAATAGAAGCCAGCATACCGGCCCCACAGAGGAGATCAAGAATAAGGAGCCCCTGGCTGATAAATGGAGGAGCTTCGGCTGGAACGTGGTTACAGTGCCTAACAGTGTAGACGCAATAATAGCTGCTCTTAAGCTGCGGAACAGCGAGAGGCCACTCGCAGTGATAGTAGAGACGAGTGATTCGCTCGATGAGGCGTGAGCAGCCGAGGAGAAGAGAAGAGGTCGTTAGGGCTCTCTTTGCGGGGTGCTCGTGAAGCCTTGAGCCTTGAAAGCCTAGCTAGGAGTATGGGCAGCTATAGGAAGGCCCTTGCCAGGACCCTGCGGAGGCTAGTAGAACG
>JALTZJ010000050.1 GCA_027046245.1 Acidilobaceae archaeon | reverse complement strand
TAGTGCTGCTAGATGCGGACACTCTACGTAGCACTGGAAGCAAGGAAGCTCTCTCCGTTAACCCTGAGAGAGTGGTTAATGTTGGGATAAGCGAGCAGGACTTGATCGGCATCGCTGCCGGCGTAGCCATAGAGGGTCTAAGACCCGTAGTTACAGGGTTCGGAGCGTTCCTTATGCGTGCCTGGGAGCAGGTGCGGAACACCGTTGACAGAGACTCGCTTAACGTGAAGATAGTAGCCACACACACTGGTCTCTCCGCGCACGTCGATGGAAGCAGCCACCAGATACTAGAGGATATAGCGTTAATGCGGAGCCTTGCCAGGACTGCAGTTTTCGTGCCTGCTGACGAGGAAGCCACAGAAGCCACCGTTGAATGGCTAGTAGAGAGGTACCGCGGTCCCGCCTACGTTAGGCTAGGCAGGGATAACGCCTTCAGAGTATACGAGAAGGGCGAATTCAGGTTTAGACCCGGAGGCCTCGAGGTCCTCAAGGATCCTGGTGACGTGACAATAGTAGCGGCTGGACCCATGGTAGGGGTATCCCTAGAGGCGGCAAGAATTCTAGAGCAGGGTACAGGCTTGCGCGTGGGGGTCGTAGACCTGTACAGTGTGAAGCCCGTGCCGAGACTGCAACTCGCTAGGATAGCGGGCGCCACGGGGTCTGCCATTGTAACGGTGGAGGAGCACCGAATTATCGGGGGCCTGGGGGGTGCTGTGAGCGAGGCACTAGCCCCTCTGCGGGAAAGGCCTCCTCTATTCTTTGTAGGCGTGCCTCCAGGCCGCTACGGGGCCTCCTCACGCGACTACCTTACCCTCTTGTCTTACATGGGGCTTGACCCTGTTTCCGTGGCTCGACGGATTGCCCGCTTCCTGGGGGTGAAGCTGTGAAATGGTCAAGGGCGTGAAGCTCGCATTGCGGAGCCATAAGAAAGAAGATACCGTGGTTGACGTCTCAGGCGTCAAGATAGGGGGAGGGCATAAGGCGGTGATAGCCGGGCCCTGTAGTGTAGAATCACTTGATCAGGTATTGAAAGCTGCTGAGGCGGTCAAAGAAGCGGGAGCTCATATACTTAGGGGTGGAGCGTTCAAGCCCAGGACCAGCCCGTACAGCTTCCAGGGCCTCGGGGTAGAAGGGCTCAAGCTTCTCAGGAAAGCTGGTGATGCCGTTGGTCTACCAGTCGTCACGGAGGTTCTCGACCCCAGGCATGTAGACCTTGTGGCCGAGTACGCCGACATGCTACAGATCGGGGCCCGAAATATGCAGAACTTCCCGCTCCTAAGGGAGGTAGGCAGGAGACGCTTGCCAGTGCTGCTCAAGAGGGGCTTCGGGAACACGGTAGAGGAGCTGCTAGCAGCCGCAGAGTACATACTAGCCGAGGGTAACGACCAGGTCGTGCTAGTAGAGAGGGGGATACGAACATTCGAGTCGAGCACCAGGTTCACGCTCGACGTAGCAGCGGTGCCGGTCGTGAAGGAGCTTAGCCACCTACCTATCATAGTAGACCCGAGCCACCCGGCGGGCAGGCGTAGCCTCGTGCCGGCACTGGCAAAGGCAGGTATGGCTGCAGGCGCTGACGGCCTCATCATAGAGGTTCACCCAGACCCTGAGAAGGCAATGAGCGATGCTAAGCAGCAGCTGACTCCTGAGCAGTTCAAGAAGCTAATGGGGGAGCTTAGATGGCACAGGCTAATATAGGCAACGTAACCAGCAAAAAGTATCGCATTACATGCGAAGAGGAGACCATAATAGCTGCCGGAGAAGGAGTCCTATCTAGCCCTCCCCCCGGTTTGATCAGCAGCGATGCTATAGTGATACATGAGCCGGTGGATCAGGTAGCAGAGGCCGCTAAACACCTCGCCTCCTCTATAGAGGAGGCCGGTTTCAGGGTTCTAGGGCTTCGCTCGTGCGGCGGTGAATCCTGCAAGAGCATCGAGTGGATCGTAGACACGTGGCGCTGGCTAGCCCAGGCGAACGCCTCACGCGCCACCACGGTATTCATACTGGGAGGCGGTGCACTGCTAGACGCTGCGGGCTTCGCTGCAGCCACCTTCATGAGGGGGCTTCCCACAGTTCTCGTCCCCACCACAACGCTCTCGGCGTTCGACGCTGCAGTTGGGGGCAAAACTGCCGTCAACCTTGAGGGCAAAAACGTTGTAGGCGCTTTCCATAACCCCCGTGCTGTTCTCGTGGAGCCGCGCCTCTTGGCTAGCCTGCCCGAGAGGCCCTTCAAGAGCGGGTTCGCGGAGGCCGTGAAGCACTCTCTACTCTCTGGATGGAGTGACATGAAGTTCCTGGAGTCAGTTATAGGCGGTGCCCTAGCTCGTAGCCCTGAAAGCCTATCACAGCTCGCGCTATGGAGTCTCGGCTTTAAGATGAGTATAGTAGTAAAGGATCCCCGCGAGGGGGGCCTTAGGAGAATACTAAATCTCGGCCATACAATAGGCCACGTAGTCGAAGCCGCCAGCAGGTATTCGTTGACGCATGGAGAAGCGGTGGCTGCGGGCCTCATAGCAGAGTTAATGCTCGCCGAGGAAGAGACGAGGCTAGACTCCTCCGTGACTAGATGGACTGCCAACACGATAGATTCTATAGGCCTGCCGCGTTCCCCTCCCGAGAAAGTCATACCCAGCATACTAGCCAATGCCAGACGATTGCTGCTACTTGATAAGAAGCGGGTAGGCGAGACCATAGTAATGCCCCTTCTCCGCGAGCCAGGCGACGTAGTTCTAGCCAGAGTGAGTATAGGGCGTATCCTCAGCCTCATTGAGGTGGCATGGGGTTGATCGAGCCGGCTAGGCTCTGCACAGTTATACCGGTGAGAAGCGTTTCCCACGGGTTAGAGCTGATAACAACGGCTCCTACAGGCTGCGTAGAGCTACGCCTAGACTTCCTAGGCTCTAATAATCCCGAGGCGATAGCCGGCGCGGGGTTGAAGCTTGCCGATGAAGCAGAGGATAGAGGGTTAAGCGTGATAGCTACTGTGCGGAGTAGGAGTGAAGGGGGTCTATTCCAGGGCTCGCCGGAGGTAGCGGTCAAGGCTCTAGCGCTCATAGAGTCCTCCGGGATCAGGGTAGACTATGAGGCTCTGAAGCCGTGGGCGCCCGAGTCGTGCGATGCATGCGTAGCTAGCGCCCATTTATCGAAGCCTCGCGAGGAGACCGCTGTAGAGCTTGTAAAGAGGGCTAGGAGGATGAATGCATCGGCCGCAAAAGTCGTTTTCATGGATGGCAGCCCGCGGGCCGCCGCGTTAGCTGCGAAGCTAGTCACGCATTGGAGCGGGTGGCTTACCTCTTTCACTGTAGGCAAGCTCGGGGTATGCAGCAGAGTAGTCGCACTTGAGCTAGGAGCCCCCTTCATATTCGTGTCCCACCATCGGGATCCCTTGAGAGGCGTGCCATTACTGAGCGACATAATCACACATCTACCCGCTGAGGGCGGGGTGCTACCTTGATAAGACTAGCCCTCTTTGGTTCAGGGGTTAGGATGAGCCTTAGTAAGGCTATATACGAGGGTTTAGCTACCAGGCTGGGGCTGCGACTGGTATACGAGCCTGTAGAGACTAGCAAGGAGAAGTTTAAGAGTTCATTAAGAGCTATGCTAGATAGGGGTCTTCACGGCTTTAACGCAACTAAGCCCGTCAAGGAGGAAGCCTTCAGATCCGCTGATCTATTTGATGAACACTCAAAGGCCATAGCCGCCGCCAATACTTTCACGGTTCGAGACGATGGAATTGAGGCCTTTAACACTGACTGGATCGGGTTTCTCCGTAGCCTGGAGACGCATGATCCATCAGGCTTTGACCGGGTATTAGTGCTTGGTGCCGGGGGGGCAGGGCGTGCAGCCATTTATGCCCTCCTACGTGAAGGCCTAGCAAGCAAGGTTTACGTGACTAGTAGGGGTGGGGTCACCGCCAAGAGGGCAGCATCCGCCCTAAGTAAAATGGGCGACGTAGAGGCGATCGAGCCAGCCGAGGCAAAAACTATTGTTGATAGCATCGATCTCCTCGTCAATGCTACCCCGGTGGGCTGGGGCACCGGGGCGTCGCCCATCGAGAGCGTACCCAAGCCTCCATGTACAGTTCTTGACATGGTTTACAGGCCCCTGTATACCGAGTTGCTCCGCGCTGCCGCAGCACGAGGCTGCATAGCTGTGGATGGACTATGGATGCTAGTATTCCAGGCCGCCGAGAACCTGAGAATCTGGCTGGGTATAACAGCCGACCCGATCCTGCTCAGATCCATAGCGCTGTCCTCGCTTGGGGGTGGAAGGGTTGCCAGCAGGCCGCTTCAAGAGTAGCGGCGGCGTCTCAATAGTTAATGCTATAGGTAGCGGGGGCTACGGCGGCGCTGCAGGCATAAGCCTCTGGCTTGAAGCCGAGGCTAGAGAGGACGCCGGTGTATATGGCGGCGAGTCCCGGTGGCCTGGAGGCTCGGGCCCCCTGCCTGAGCCCCTCGTCGAACGGATAGCCCGAGCTGCCGCCAGAATCGCTGGTAGGAGCCTCGAGGGATTATGGATAGAAGTTAAGAGCGAGATACCCCCCGGCAGGGGCCTGAAGAGCAGTGCTGCTCTACTAACGGCATCCCTGGGAGCGGCTCTAGACCTACTAAAAGCTAGTATACCTCGCGAGGTTCTAGCCGTTGAAGCGGCGAGGCTAAGCCTGCCCTTGCGATTATCAGCAACAGGGGCTATAGACGATCACGCTGCCAGTGTTATAGACGCGCCGGTGGTAACCATGAACCCGCGGTTCCTGATAGAGAGGCAGTTGCCACGGGCAGGGTGCAGTTACAGGGTAGTTATAGCGTATACTAGCGAGGTTAACCCTATTCATGCTCTTGAGAAGACCCCCTTCGAGGCCCTGAGGAGGCTATACTCCGCCGCTGCTAGCTTAGCGCTCAGAGGAGAATGGATTAATGCCATGACGGTTAACGGGCTAGCCACTGCAGCTGTCTACGGCTTGGACTCGCTAGCATTAAGGGCTGTGAAGCTGGGTGCCGCCGCTGCAGGCGTCACCGGCAAGGGGCCTGCGTTTTTCTCGGTTACATGGAGGGATTCGGTAGACGATGTAGTAGGCCTCCTGGAGGATAACGGGTTTTCCTCTGTACTTGTATCGCGCTTTAGGTGGTGTGTGGATGACCAGGCTGCCTAGAGTTATACGCGTCCATCCCAGTCGGGTCTATGGCTCCGTCGAGGCTCCTCCCTCGAAGAGCTATACTCACCGCGCATTCTTTGCGTCCCTAGTTGCGGGCGGCGGCCGCGTTATTGGGCCTCTACTGAGTGGCGACACGCTGGCAACGATTAGGGCGGTCGAGGCTCTGGGTGCAAGGGTTAGTACTGAGGGGAGTATTGCTCTAGTGGAGCGGGCGCGCCCGCCCACTGTTAGGTGTATAGATGCTGCTGGCAGCGGAACAACTATAAGGATAGCCATGGCTTTGGCTGCCATGCTTGAAGGTCCTACGCTGCTCTACGGCGACGAGAGTCTGCTTAGAAGGCCTGTGGCGCCGCTGAGTAAGGCGCTCAGAGAGCTGGGAGCAATTGTTAGTGATCGAGGAGGGTTGCCGCCTGTCTCTGTTTCTGGGCCTATAGCTGGCGCCGCTGCGAGGATAGACGGCTCTATTAGCAGCCAGTTCGTGACGGCCCTTATCATGCTATCAGCCGCTGTTCCCGGACTTGAGGTCTTCGTCGATAGGATCTCTAGTAGGGGCTACGTGGACATAACAATAGAGGTCATTGAATGGTTTGGCGGCGTCGTTGAGAGGCGAGGCTATGAATGGTTCTGGGTTAAGGGTGGTTTGAAGCCTGCTAGGGTTAGAATTCCCGGCGATTACAGCAGCGCTTCGTTTATACTCGCCGCAGGAGCGTTAGCGGGCTCCGTCGCTGTGAAAGGGTTGAGACCCTCCGACCCTCAACCTGATAGACGCATCGTAGATATACTTAATCTCATGGGGGCCAGCGTCAAGGTCTCGGGGGAAGGCGTTACCGTTAGTGCGCCTGGCGACGGCCTAACAGCTGTTGACGTTGACCTTGATGAATCACCGGATCTTGCCCCTGTTGTCGCGGTGCTTGCCGCCGCAGCGCGGGGCCAGAGCGTTCTCCGAGGACTACGAAGGCTTCGTTTTAAGGAGAGCGATAGGCTTGAGGCTATAGCTTCTAACCTCTCGGCCCTGGGAGTCAGGGTTAAGCGCGACGGGGACACGCTCTATATCGACGGGGGCTCTATTAGGGGAGGCGTTGTCCGCTCATACGGTGACCACAGGATTGCAATGGCGTTCGCGGTGGCGGGCCTCGCTGCTAGACGGCCCGTCACCATAATTGGTTTTGATCGTGTCTCTGATTCGTACCCCGAGTTCCTGGGCCACCTTCGCAGGATAGGCGGTATAGTAGAGGTGGTAGAGCAGTGAGTGGATACCAGATGCTCGGAGAAGTTTTCCGGGTCTCTATCTTCGGGGAGAGTCATGGAGCCGGTGTGGGCGCCCTCCTAACTGGCGTGCCCCCGGGGCTCGAACTCTCGGAGGACTATATTAATAGGGAGCTAGAGCGTAGGAGGCCTGGCGGTAAACTTGCTAGTCCCCGTAAGGAGCCTGACAGGGTCGAGATTCTGAGCGGTGTTTTCAAAGGGTACACCACGGGCGCTCCGCTAGCCCTTTTCATAAGGAACCGTGATGTCGACTCGAGCTTCTACGAGCGTATAAAGTACACGCCTAGGCCTGGACACGCTGATTACGCTGCATACGAGAGATACATGGGGTTCCAGGACTACCGTGGGGGCGGCGTGTTCAGCGGGAGGAGGACGGCAGCCCTCGTGGCTGCAGGAGCGGTTGCCAAACTAATACTACGGAAGTACAACGTCAACGTGTATAGCTATGTTATAGAGATAGGCGGTGTCAGGGCCAACGTCAAACCCGAGGATAGCGAAGCGTTCAGGAAGGCTATAGACGAGGATCCTCTAAAATGCCCCGATAAAGGAGCTTCGCGTCTGATGCAAGAACTCGTGGTGAGGGCTAGAGCTGAGGGGGATAGCCTGGGTAGCATTGTAGAGACCGTAGCATTTAACGTGCCCCCGGGGCTCGGCGATCCACCGCTAGGAGGAGTAGACGCTGCTATAGCCAGGGCTGTCATGTCTATACCCGCCGCTAAGGGGATAGAGTTCGGCGCCGGGTTCACGCTTGCGAGAATGCGCGGAAGCGAGTCTAACGACGAATTCATAGTGTCTGAGGGTAGAGTGGCAACGACAACGAATAATAGTGGAGGGATAAATGGGGGCGTGACGAACGGCATGCCCATTATCTTCCGCACAGTATTCAAGCCGCCATCTACGATTAGAAAGGAGCAGCGCACAGTTGATCTAAGGATGCTTGAAGAAACCACTATAAAAGGGGGAGGTAGGCACGACCCCGTAATAGGGCCCAGGGCGGCTCCTGTAGTAGAAGCCGTCACCTCAATAGTTCTAGCAGATTTACTCCTGCTCCGAGAAGCCCTAGTGCCCGGCTGGGTCGAAGATAAACGGCCGTGGGTGGCCGGCAGTGAAAGAACTTGACTTAGAGGCTCTGAGAAAGAGGATCGACTACATTGACAGAGAAATCGCGAGCCTTATCCAGGAAAGACTAGAAATCTGCAGAGAGCTCGGCGAGCTTAAGAGATCCCTAGGACTGCCCGTGAGAGATCCCGAGAGGGAAAAAGAAGTGGTATCAAGAGTGCCTCCAAGGCTTCACAGGATATTTAAGATTATAATAGAGGAATGTGTCTCGATCCAAGAATCATCATAACAGTTAACGCATTAATCCCCGGTTTTCATCCATTTCTCGCGAGAACTAGAGGACTTCACCGTTTCAGGAGTGACCCCCTAATCTTGCGCCCGCGGGGCCTCGAGAGAATCATATCCTTCTCGGGCAAAGCTAGCAGCAGACTGCTTATTGCTGCACTCGCTGCGAAGTTAATAGGAGACTTCGCAGGGCTCGACAAGGCCTCCGCATTTTCCCTATTACTACTCGCTTCAGGGCTAGTCCTAGGCCTGGTATGGATATGCGGCACCATTATTACCCTCAGACAGAGGAGAAACCTTTGCCTACTAGAGGCCTACCTCTCCATACTACTATGGCAATTGACGCCATGGGGTCTCTACAACGCTACTAAGCAGCTAGTAAGCGAGGCCTACTTTCATCTTAAAGGTATTAATCCTCTGCCGAGCGAGGAAGATCCGATTGTTATGCTCCCTGTGAGAGGGTGCTGGCTTGTAGTTAATGGTGGAGTTGAAAAGAGCGATTCTCATTCATGGGAGCTTATAAGCCAGCGCTACGCTTACGACTTAATAAAGCGTGAAGATATGAATAAGCTTGAGCAGCAGTGCAAGTATAGGAGGCTTAGCGAGTGGTCTACTTATGGCTCGCCCGTAATAGCAGCCCTCGACGGTATTGTAGTTGCGACCGTTGACGGTGTAGACGACAACGAGCCTGTCGGCCGTATCTCGTTGAAGGCGCCCACTCTTCTAGGCAACTACATAATAATACGTCACGGCGACGGACTTTACAGTCTCTATGCTCACCTGAAGAAGGATTCACTCCGAGTCGCGGAGGGAGATACTGTTAAGGCCGGCGACGCTATAGCCGAAGCAGGAAACACTGGCATGTCAACCGCGCCACACCTTCACTTTCAATTAATGACTACAAGCGATCCCCTTGCAACAGTAAGTACACCATTAAAGGTTAGAGGATCCCTTCTAAATAACCTGTCCTTCACAGGCTACCTAGAATTAATAATATGCAGCGAGCCGCCAGCAACCACTTAAACCTAACTCTTTACGAGGAAGCCTTCCCTTCCCTTGACGACACCCTTACCTTCCGAACCTTCTTTCCCTCTCGAGATACCATTTTACAGCTCTAGCCACGCCCCTTACACCCGCAGCCGGCCAGTACTCGTCGTCGAAGAATAATTCAGCATACGATACTAGTGTGGGAGGAAAACCGCTAAGCCTCTTCTCACCACCGCTTCTATAGAGTAAATCCACTAGCGGAGCCTGTGGGTTCAACCCAAGTAGTCTCCTCCTTCTGGTCTCGGCTAGCAGGCTATAACAGGTTAGAACTATTGCTGCAGGTGGCTTGGGCGGTGCCTCGAGCACCCTAGACTCGGCATACTCCCTTAAAGGGAATGGGGCCGCCTCCAGGCAGCCATAGAAGTAAACGTTAACCCCCTCGCGCTCTATTTGACGAAACGCGGGGATTCCGGCCCTAGAGGCCACACGTTCAAGTGCTCTAGCATCAGGGCCTCTACGGTAGATGCAGTTCTCAAGACTAGAGGAGTATAGGTAAACGAAGGGCGAGCCAATACTCCAGAAGAGGTACTCTAGTGACCCACGTATGGCATCCAAAGCACGCATATACGACTCCTCTAGAGTCACTCCCTTAAGCCTAGCCCATCTCCTGTTACCGTCGGGTACTATCGCTACAATGGGAGGCCTTGCAAACGCCACAGCCTAGCCCTCCCCCCGCACAACTCTTCTCGCATATTAAATTGGAGGAGTAGGAGCGGCGATTATGCCTCTTAGCATAGGTAAACCGCTTTACCGCGGCGACGCGTCACCGAGCCCTGCTTCGCATTTTCCCATTATTATTGCCCTGCGCTGCGTGTAATAGCTTAGATGAGAGGAGGGGAAACCCTTTGAGGCTCTATTGATAGTCTTTGCGTAGGGTGCCTGCGTCGCAGCGAGGCCTAGTCGCCAGGGTCGTTGCTAGCCTTGCGGTAGGCGGGAATCCTAGTGATCTCCAGGTTCTGCCACCACATTACAGGAAGGCTGTCACTGTAGTGGCCGACCTCGTAGCTTACCAAGGCGGTGTCTGTCCTTTGTGCAGGAGAGGAGGCTTCACTCCTCGCGGCTACTATCTCCATTTAAGCTCTGTTCACTCTGAGGAGCTTGAGAGGCTTGTTGCTGAGGTTGCTGAGAGGCTTGTCGGAGGATGAGCCTTGGGTACACTCTAACCCATTTCCTGCCATACTCCGTGTCGACGATTACATACATGACGTCCTGTTCCGCCTCTACTACGCCCTCGAATACAAACAACTTACTACCAATGTTTACCCACTCTATGTCATCCTCTACCCTTATTTCAGCGTATCCCTTCTCATCGAAGCCTCTAGCCCTGACTACAGACTCTCTTAATACTCCTAACCGGAGAAGCCTCGCCGGCCGGGGAAAGAGCGGTTTTCTCCCCTCGTATTGAGGTGACACCCCTAGAACTACTACTCTGGGCTCCTTGTCTAGGCCTAGCACTTCTATCTCGACGTAACTTGCTTTACCCCTATAGGCGTCTGCAACGGCAGCTAGAGTCTCTAGGGGGTCGCCCGATTCACGCCATGTCTTCTCCTCCACTACCCGTAAGGCTTCTAGCTTGAGGGGGCCTAGCCTTGCCATCTCTGCCCTGAATATCCGTACTCTAACGGTGAATTCGGGCATCCCCCTTGCATCCCCTAAGTCACACCTTATTGACCCGCCCTGTTAACGTGATTCTCTTGGGTGCGTTTTATGGGAAAGGCTCCCACTCTAGATCTACAGCCGGTCATGGATGAGATAATCGGGGAGACTGCCTTCGCCTTCCTAGCTATAGCTAGGAAGCTTAGAGAGCAGGGTAAGCGCGTCATAAGCTTTGGCATAGGCCAGCCCGACTTCCCTACTCCTAGCCACGTGAGGGAGGCCGCGAAGAGGGCGTTAGACGAGGGGTTCACAGGCTACACGGAAACCGCGGGGATTCCCGAGCTAAGAGAGGCAATAGCGTGGTATCTAAACTCGCGTTACGGTTCCGACGTTGATCCTGATGAGGTAGTCGTCACCACGGGGGCCAAGACTGCTATATTCATCGGCATGGCTGCCTACCTGAGACCCGGGGATGAAGTAGTCATACCGGATCCGAGCTACTATGCGTATGCTCAGGTGGCTAAGCTCTTCGGGGCCAAACCGGTATACGTTCCCATGAAGTTCGTGGCTGGCGAGGGATTCAGCCTAGATATAGAAAGGCTCGAGGACGCTGTTAGCAGCCGCACTAGAATGATAGTACTGAATAACCCGCATAACCCTACTGGTAGCATCTTCTCTCCAGACCAGGTAGACGAGCTTATGGAACTAGCAAGGAGGAGGAACCTAGTAATAATAGCCGACGAGATCTACGACAATTTCGTATTTAATGGAGTCCAGTTCAAGAGCACCATAAGTTTCTCTGACTGGCGCGACCACGTAGTGCTAGTCAACGGCTTCTCAAAGACTTTCAGCATGACCGGGTGGAGACTGGGCTACCTGGTAGCTAGACGAGAGATCATCCCGAGAATCCTAAATCTAGCGGTAACCGTGTATAGCTGCGCCCCTAGCTTCGCCCAGAAAGCCGCAGTCGAGGCCCTAAGAGGAGACTGGAGTCCCGTCAGAGAGATGATATCCGAGTTCGAGAAAAGGGCCAAGATACTGTATAGAATCCTAAGTGACGCCCCAGGAATTGAAGCGTACGAGCCCCAGGGTGCCTTCTACATGTTCCCGCGTGTTAGCGAGCTTCTAAAGGCCTTTGACGGCGACGTTGAAAAACTCGTATACAAACTGCTATACGATTACGGAGTTCTAGTACTGCCGGGGACCAGCTTCCCCGAGAATGTAGGGGCTGAGCACGTCAGGCTAAGCTTTGCTACATCGACTAGAGACGTTGAGGAAGGAGCCAGGATAATAGTTGAGGCTGCGAGGGACATAAAAGAGAAAATGTAAGTAATGCTTTCATATAAATGATCTAGCCTCTCTTGTACCCTATTTTTCTAAGGAACTCAATTCTTTCTCTAACGTCTTCTTCCTCCTCTACGCCTAGCGGTTTGAATCCGTCAGCTACTCCCAGTAGAGCCCGCTGTTCTCCCAGGTCTGCTACGATTACCTTGAGGGGGTTTGCTGTGGCGGCGTCTATCGCTACTACTTCCTGGACGTGCTTGATAGCGTTTAACACGTTTATTGGCCACGCGTTCTTAATGTATACTACGAATACGTGGCCTGCAGCGATTCTTCTACAGGCTTCTACTGCTCTAGCTTCTAGTTCCTCGTCGTTTCCATCGTGCCTTATCAGCCTCTTCTGGCTGGCCTCGCAGAAAGCTATTCCGAAGCGTGCTGAAGGGCAGCTCGTTGCCAGTGCTTCATAGAGGTCTTCTACTGTCTTTATGAAGTGTGCTCTCCCTATGATAACATTATACCCCTCTGGTACCTCTATTTCTACCACGTCAAGCCTTAGATTGCTAGTCGACAAGGGATGCTCCACCCACTGATATAATGTATTGATTTATCAGGGCTTAAGCTAGTAAAGTCTCGCGCACTATGAACGGTATCGTTCACTATTTGAGCTGAAGCGGGGGCTACGGGGTGTAAGGGGTCTGAGCGTGGCTAGCAAATGCGATATAGGATTTGTTGGGGCAGGAGGCGTTGCAAGGGCCCTAGGCAGACTCGCTGTCGCAGCCGGGCTCAGGCCCTGCTTCTATGATATAGAGCCTGGTAAGGCTGGCGAGGCTGTCAGCGAGACCGGTGGAGTAGCCGTCGGTTCCCTTGAAGATCTAGCTAGTTTATCGCGAAGGATCGCAGTAACGGTTCCTGGCAGTGTTGCTGCCAGCGTGCTGGAGGAGCTATTCTCTATGCCGGAGGTCCGTGGCCGCCTAGTTTTCGATACCTCGACATTCAAGAGGGGGGTCGTAGGTGTCATGTCTTCTGCGCCTGATGGCGTGAGAGTGGCGATGGTCCACCCGCTTTTCGGGCCTCTCGCCAGCCGCGCTAATGCACATTACGCCGTAGTCTGCCCGGTACCCGGCAAGGAGGAGGGGACCGCTGAAGCCATAGCGCTACTAGCTAACATAGGTCTGAACGTCATGGTTATGGAGTGGAGGGATCACGATAGACTCGTGTCTCTATCCATAGGTCTAACATACATCATATCCGAGGCCATAGGAATCCTTATAGAAAAAGAGGGCATAGACACGGCTTCACTGCTTCCAGGCACCACCTATAGGTACCTCTCGGTTCTCGTCGACTCGATACTCAGCGACTCTCTCAGTCTGAGAGACGAGATACTCGGATACCCCGACGTCGTAGAAGTTCTAAGGGAGCTAAAAGAGGCGCTAGATGACGTCATGAATGGTCGTAGAAGCAAGTTGAAGGGCTCTAGGGATGCCTACCTTAAACTCTATCATTGCCTGGAGGAGTGTAGCCAAGACGCTAGGGACAAGCCAAGTTAAATCCGCTGGGCGTGCGCGAGGCACGCTGGGTGCAGTGGTCTTGGCCAAGGCCGTGGAGAGACTAGCCAACGCGATAGTAGAGTTGGAGGCTTCTATCGAAGCTGCTAGACGACAAGCTATGGAGCTGAGCAACGACCTTACAGGTCTTGCCGAGAGGCTGGCTACGGAGAAGAGGAGCGAGATTAGGAGCGTGCTTTCAGTCGCCTCTGAGGAGCTAGAGAATATTGCCCGGGAAGAGGAGGAGAGGCTCAAGGAGGAGTTCGAGAGCGAGGTGTCTGAGAAAGTCGAGGAGATAGGAGAGACCGCTACTTCTAATATGGAAAAAGCTGTAGAGGCGGTGCTTAGAGAGATAGTAGATATCCTGAAGAGGGTGTGAGTAGTGGGGGCAGCGGGCTACGCTAAAGTCATCCCATACGCTAGAATAGTGCTGTCGCGGCTGCTCTCCGTTGACCGCCTAAAAGAGGTTATGCAGTCTAGGAGCGTTGAGGAAGTCGCGGCTGCTCTCCGTGATAGCCTCTACCCTGGGGCAGGCGAGGCTAGGAGTGTTGAGGCTCTTGAGGCCGCCGTGTGGCGCGGGTACTTTGGCGTCCTCTCTAAGATTAAGAGTCTGGCTCCGGAGGAGGCTTGGAGGCCCCTAAGATTCTACGTGGAGGCCGAAGAGTACAAGGACATACTCTTGATTGCGCAGGCTTCATCTAGGGGCGGCGCGCCGCCGAGTAGCCTGCCAAGCTATTATGCCCCTGAGAGCAGGTCACTCATGCTGTTCAAGGCTTTAGAGGAGAATCCAGGCTCTAGGCCCCAAGACGTGGCGCCCGATCCCGCCACGGCTAAAATAATAGAAGAGGCTCTTGCCTTCGAGAAGCAAGTTGGCGTGCCCGGCTCTCTACTCCTCTACTACGCCAAGGCTGTGAAAGACTCTGCCCTGTCTGCCTATGAAAGCATGCCGGCAGCCGAGCGCAGGCTCTTCTCCAGAATGACCTGCCCCCGTGTTAGATACGTCCTCGTCTCGGCAATGCTGGAAGCCAAGGCTACCGGAATCGAAGCAAGGCACCTAGACTTAATAATGGCGGGGCCTAGAATCTGCGGGATAGAGTGGAGCAGCATCAGAGGAGTTTACGAGAGGGAAGAGGACTACTACGGCCTTGCAGGCTCGCTTAGAGAATACACTGGATGGAGGCTTGAAGGCGAAACCCTAGGACGCATCCTGGAATCGGCTAAGACGCAGTACAAGCTTGAAGCGAGAAATGCCGCAGAAGCCGCTGTGGCCAGCTACCCGATGCAGCCCGGCTTCCTAGCAGGAGTAGTCGAGCTAACGAGGCTAGAGGCAGAAGACGTAGTGCTGCTCAGCGGGGCAGTCCACCTGAGGCTGAAGCCCGAGGAAATCGCTGGTAAGCTAAGTGTGCAAAACGTGCTATAACCACGGTCTTAACAGGCAACTCGTGCTCTCTCCTGGGAGTTTCAAGAAGGAGCCCTACAGGTTATCCTGGGTATCCGTGAGTGTTTCTAGTACTCTTGCAGCTCCCTTCTCGTCATCTACCTCCACTATTGCTTCATCGCCCGTTATCGTAGCTAGGAAATCTGGATCCTTTAAGCCATGCCCTGTTAGAACTGTTACGGCTATCGAGCCCTCCTTGATTAGCCCTCTCCTTGCTAGTTTCAGTAGGCCTGCTACTGCTGCAGCGCTAGCTGGCTCTACGAGTAGGCCCTCGTTTCTAGCTAGCATCCTTCCGGCTTTAAGTATCTCTTCGTCGGATACACTAATGATGGTCCCACCGCTTTCTTTCACGGCTTTCAACGCCTTGTCCCTATTTACAGGGTCTCCTATCCTTATCGCCGTCGCTATTGTCTCGGGTTTCTCTACAGGCTTGTAGCTGCCTGTGGCTAGAGCCTCCTCTAGGGGGTTGGCCCCGCGCGCCTGAACGCCTATCATGACTGGCATCCTATCTATTACGCCAGAGCTATACGCCTCCTTGAACCCCTTCCATATAGCCGCTATATTACCTGCATTGCCCACAGGAACCACAACGTAGTCTGGAACTCCTATCTCTTCTACGACCTCGAACGCTATAGTCTTTTGACCCTCAAGCCTGTACGGGTTGAAGCTGTTGAGCGGATACGCCAGTCCCTCCTCTACCAGCCTCCTCACTATGGACAGTGCCTTGTCGAAGTTTCCTTTAACACTCACAACCTTAGCACCGTATGCTAGAGCCTGAGCGAGTTTACCCTTGGCAACTGCCCCCTTAGGTAGTAGCACCACAGGTTTCAATCCCGCCTTCGATGCATAGGCGGCCATGCTTGCAGCCGTGTTTCCAGTACTGGCTGCAACTACTATCTTAGCTCCCACGCTTAACGCTACGCTTACGCCTACGCTCATGCCTCTATCCTTAAAGCTGCCTGTGGGGTTCGCTGCCTCGAGCTTTCCATAAACCTCAGCGCCGGCCTTCCTGGACACATTGTCGAGTCTTGGGAGAGGCGTCCCTCCCTCGTCTAGTGTAACTACTCTGCTCAGTCTAGGCAGCGCTCCTTGGTATCTCCAGACGCCGCGGCCTACTCCCCCCTCGACTTTGAGCTTATCATAGATGACCTCGAGTAGGCCGCCGCAGCGTGGGCAGCGGAAGAGGCGTGGATCACCTGGATATAGCGACCCACAGGAGACGCAACGTAATGACACGCCTTCAAGCCTACCTAGGGAAGCACTCATTCCATTCTAGGGCTGCACCCTGGGAATCTAGATACCAAGGCGCCCACGATTTAAGGGTATCGTCTCCCTGCACCCCTTTAACATGGAGATGAGGGAGCCTACGGCAGCACTCCCGACTGCCCCGAGGGGAGGGGGTGTAGCTGATCGTGGATCTAGGAATTAAGGGAAAGCTTGCTGTAGTAACTGGTGGAAGTAGGGGGCTAGGCTTTGCTAGTGCTCTAGAGCTTGCAAGAGAAGGCGCTAGGCTCCTCCTCTTTTCTAGGAACAGAGAGGCGCTTGAATCGGCTAGGGAGCGAATACTTTCCGAGGCTCCTAGGACGGAAGTGCATGTTGTAGAGGGGGATCTACGTAGAAAGGATGACATTGAGAAGCTATTCCGCGAAGCCGACTTTCTGGGAGGCGCTGACATACTAGTGTATAGTACTGGGGGGCCGAAGCCGGGCCGTTTCTTCGATCTCGAAGCTGATGACTGGGATGAGGCCTATAGGCTAATCGCATTTAGTAGCGTTTGGACTGCTAGGCTAGCTGCTAGACAAATGATGCGTAAAAAATGGGGCCGCATAATATTCATAGGCAGCGTGACTCTCCTTAGACCTTGGAGAGAGTTAGCACTAAGCAATATAATGAGGATGCCTATAGTCGGATTGACACGCACTCTAGCACTAGAGCTCGCACCTTACAATATCACCGTGAACGCTGTCCTTCCAAGCTTAATACTCACTGATAGGGTGAAGCAGCTCGCGGAGAGGAAGGCGCTGGAAGAGGGTATCTCCTTCGAAGAAGCACTGAAGAAGCTTGCAGCGAGGATACCACTAGGCAGGCCTGGGAAGCCCGAGGAGCTAGCCGCGGTAGTGGCGTTCCTAGCTAGTGAGCAAGCCAGCTTCATTACTGGGGCTCTGATTCCCGTCGATGGTGGAGCCAGCATAAAGGATTAACGCCCCTCAATGCTAGCATCACTGTTCAACTACATCACGAGCAAAGTAAATAAATTGTTTTTATTACACTAATTATTAAGAGGGATAACATAGAAAACAGTATTGTAAAACTCTTTTAAGATAAAGATAGATTAGACTTTATCTGGTATCTATGTGGCGCTTGTTTAAAATAGAGCGAGAGGCTTAGAATTCGAAGTCCTCGCCTCCCTCTCCTCCCTTACCCTTCTTCTCCTTCTTCTTCGGCGGTGCTGCTGCGATTACGTCGTCGATCTTCAGTAGGCTTATCGCTGCTTCGCTTGCGCTCTTGATTACCTGCTTCTTCACTAGTATAGGCTCGTACACGTTTATCGACGTCATGTCCTTCTCTACCTTGCCCTCTATCACATTGACGCCGGCGTACTTGAAGCCCTGGCTGTGCAGGCTTCTGAGGTTCAGTAGGGTCTCCAGGCTGTCCATGCCCGCGCTCTCAGCTAGCACTGTCGGTATTACCTCTAGTGCGTCGGCGTAGGCCTCTATGGCTAGCTGCTCCTTTCCTCCCACGGTTCTAGCGTAGTCCCTTAGCCTGACTGCTAGTTCTACTTCCGTAGCGCCTCCGCCGCCGACGATCTTGGGCTCCCTCATTATGTTCCTTAGAGCGTGGAGAGCGTCCTTGATATTCCTTTCTGCCTCGTCTAGGAGCATGTCGTTGGCGCCTCTGAGGAGTATGGTGACGCTCCTCGGGTTCTTGGCGCCCTCGATGAAGACCATCTTGTCCTCGCCGACCCTCCTCTCCTCTACTAGCTCGGCCTCGCCAAGGTACTCGGGCTTGAGGTCCCTCAGGCTAGTAACTATCTTAGCTCCGGTGGCCTTAGCTACCTTCTCTATGTCGCTCCTCTTGACCCTTCTGATAGCCATGATGCCCTTCTTGGCTAGGAAGTGCTGTGCCACTTCGTCGATACCCTTCTGGGTGATCACCACATTAGCGCCAGTGGCAGCGATCTTGTCAACCATCTCCTTGAGCAGCCTGGTCTCCTCCTCTAGGAACTGCTCTAGCTTCTCCAGGTCGGTGACCCTTATCTTGGCAGTTAGCTCGGGCTTCTGCACCTCTAGCGGGGCGTCTAGTACTAGTATCTTGGCGTTCTCCACCCTCTTGGGCATAGCCGGGTGGACTACCTCCTTGTCTAGTACGACGCCCCTCACTAGCTGGCTGTCTAGCAGGCTGCCACCCTTCTTCTTCTCAATCTTTATATAGTCTAGGTCTACGTCGTAGCCTCCGTCGGGCCTCTTCTCTGCGACGGTCCTTATAGCGTCTATCACCATCTTCACTATCTTCTCTTTCTCGGCGCCGCTGCCCACGTACTTGCTTGCTAGAGTGGTCTCAACGATTCTCCTGAGGACAGCATCATCGTCTACGTTAACTGGCGTCGCGATCTCCTCTAGGATCTCCAGGGACTTCTTGAGAGCCTTGGTGTATCCCTCTATGATTGTTGTCGGGTGTATGTTCTCGTCTAGCATCTTTTCAGCTTTCTCTAGCAGGCTGCCTGCTAGAATTACAACGCTGGTGGTGCCGTCGCCCACCTCAGCGTCCTGAGCCTTTGCAACCTCCACTAGCAGCTTCGCAGCAGGGTGCTGAACCTCCATTTCTTTTACAATCGTCGCTCCATCGTTGGTCACTGTTATGTCTCCGAAGGCGTCTACTAGCATTTTGTCTAGGCCTCTAGGGCCTAGGCTGGTTTTCAGTAGCTCTGCCAACACCCTAGCGGCTAGTATGTTGGCTCTGAGAGCCTCTCTACCGTAGGTCCTCTGGGTGCCCTCCTTTAGCACCAGTATGGGTACTCCAGTCGCGGCCATCACCACTCACCCCGTTACCCGGAGCCTCCTCAGCCTCCGAGACACTAACGTACACACACTTCTATATAAATGTTTCGCCTCCTCATTGTTATGCCGGCCCTCAACACCCCATCTAAATACCCCCATAACATGGGTGCCTGGGGGTGAATCGGCGCCGTGGCCAGGCCGCTATGCGCCTCATGCGGCAAGAGGCCAGCTAGTTATTTAAGGACTGCCAGCGGCAAGCCCCTATGCCTTTACTGCCTTGAGAGGAGCCTGGCGCGCTCCATTAAGAGAAGCCTTCGGGGCCTCGGCGTACTAGAGAGGGGATCCACTATAGCTATACTTCCTTCCTCCCTGAACCCCTATGGCCTCCAAGTCACGCACCGCCTCCTCGAACCCTCCGCTAAGTCTGCGGGAGCCAGGTTAGAGACCGTAGCCCCGAGCGGCTGTATCGCCTCTACTAGAGCGCCCGTAGATGAGAGACTTATCGGTGAATACGAGGCACTAGACGTGATAAGGCTTGAACGCGTTTACGCCGCTGAAGCGGCAAGGCTAGCCGGCGCTTCGGCTGCTCTGCTTCCGGTAGACGCGACTACTCTCAGCCTCTTGGGTGTTGAAGCGCTTCTCGGAGGCAGGCTTGATTACATTATAGATTCTGCTAGGACTGCGTTCACAGTTAGAGGGGTCAAGGTAGCGTATTCCCTCTCATCCGTCGAGGCCGAAGCAGTAGCGGCCTATGCCGCTTTGAGAGGGCTAGAACCGTGCACGCCGCCCTGGAGGGCTAGGTTCTCATTTAGCTATGTATTCAAGAGTGTTACTAGGGGTAGGGGGCCTGAGCTGCTTTATGGAGGGCTTGCATCTGCGAGGCAGCTGAGTGAGGCGTTGCTGAAGAGAGCTACAGGCTCGTGCCTGAGTTGCGGCGCTCCTGGCTATGAAGGTCTATGCCCTACGTGTTCCAGGCTCGGACTTCATAGCGGCAGACTCCTCAGCAGACAGTAACTCCTCTTTCTCGCCACGGCTAAGATAGACTTGTAAAGCTAAAGGACTATGAGGCTCGCTAGGCGCCTTAACCTCGCCATCGTCGTAGTAGATGTACCCTGCCCGTGCTGCCTCTATAGCTAGCCTGGGTGCCCTGATTTTCAGGCGCTGCAAGAGACTCCTGAGGCCTACGTAGGCCTTGAACTCGTCCTCGCTGATCGAGGATCCGCAGACGATGCACGAGTAGTCTGGGGTTAAAGCCTTGAATCTGCAGCGAGGACACGGAGCTGCTGTAGGGTTACCGTATGATGTCCAGAGATCCCTTAGCGCCTCCACAGCGTAGAGTGCTCCATGCCTCACGGCTACATGATATAGGAGCGGCGCCGCTCTGCCAGCTATGTCGGGAGCATTTACAAGTATAAAGTCTAACTGCTCCCTCGCTAATTCGTCTCCAAGGTCTAACAAGCGCGCTGCTAGCCCCTTTAGGAAGTGCTGCTTACCCGCTATCACCCTCTTGACTATACTATCGGGGTTTGGCCTGCTCACTTGCTGTACAATGTCGAGTACAATAGGTTCAAGTACATCTCTGAGAACGCGTTCATCTATGCCGTACAAGTCGAGACCTAGCTCCTCGTACACTCGCTTAGCGACATAAGTGTAAATGGCCTCTATCTGCTCCTTTGAGAGAGGCTTTCTCCTATACCCGCCAGTGGATCGCTTCCTCCTACTCGACTGGCGCGACGAGGAGCCACTCGACGACTTGCTGCTCTTCCTCCTTCTAGGCGATCCCGCCACCCACACATATAGACACTAGCCGTAGTAACACTATAATAGGTAAATGAGTCGCGGAAGCTACGCTTTAAATCCGCCCCTAGTATATACACTAGTAAGTAAATTGGAGTTACGCTAGAAACCGCGAGACTAGAAAAGACTCAGCAATAATACTTTCGGGGGCTGAAAACATTGATACCCTCACCCCTCTACCGGCTTTCGCTCCTATAGAGCGCAAGATAGACCGTACTACTCCACTTATACTATCACGGGGCTAAGAGTGCAGACAAAGAACGGGCGGCTCCCGGAAACGTCAATGCCGGTGTTGACCGTGTATGATCACTGCACTAACGCTGGTGAGTACCCACGGATTACTGCGGGCGAAAGCTCCTGTGCCTAGCAGCGACAATAGTGTATAGGGGTGACCACCCCTCCCCGGGTGGACGCATAATAATCAATACCAATGGTAAAAAAGGGGTGAATGTGTTGAGCGGTGACGTGTTCGAGCTTGAGAAGATTAGGGAGAGCGTTGTTAGGCCCGAGGCGGAGGCTGAGGCTAAGCGTAGCCTTCTCCATCGCATCTACAGGCAGGTCGCCGAGGCTAGGAGGGGCAGGGATAGGGCGCTAAACGGAGGCTTCCTCGCCCCGGTGCCCGATTGCGTAATGAAGGGCGAGGTGTGCGATGACGACTGGGGCTTCACCTACAACGCGATAAGAGTGCTGATGGCAAGGTACATGAGTAGGGACGAGAGGGGCCTCTACCTGGAAACACCTAGCATGGTTATGCGCAGGGTAGCGGAGGGCTTCTCTGCCAGGCTAGACCCGGAGGCTCTCTACAGGAGGCTTGTGGAGAGGCGCTTCATGTTCAACAGCCCCACGCTCTTCAACATGTACGTTGACGGCGCTAGGGGCACCCTGAGCGCGTGCTACGTCACTCCCGTCTACGACGATATGGAGGCGATAATGGATGCTGCAACCGTTCAGGCCCTAACCTTCAAGTGGGGCGGCGGCCAGGGCTTCAGCTTCAGCGAGCTCAGGCCCCGCTGGGACATAGTCAAAGGGACTAGCGGCTACAGCAGCGGGCCCCTAAGCTTCATGCGCCTCTACGACACTGTAACCGAGCTGGTCAAGCAGGGCGGGAAGCGCAGGGGCGCCAACATGGGGATAATGCACGTGTGGCACCCCGACATCTACACGCCAGGCTTCGACGGCTACGCCGCCCTCAGAAACAGCCTGCCCCCACAGCTCCAGGGCCTCATAGACGCCTTCAAGAAGCTACTGGACGAGCTTGAGGAGGAGAGCTACGAGGTGCCCGGTGAGCTGAGGGAGGAGGTTGAGAGGCTCGCCAGGAGCGGCTGGTGGACCGTGGAGGACGCTGGGTTCATTCAGGCTAAGAAGCCCCCGCTACAGGACGCCAACCTCACCAACTTCAACATAAGCGTGGGCGTTAACGACGCCTTCATGGAGGCGGTTCTGAGAGACGGGGACTGGTGGTTCATAAACCCGAGGCACACCTTGGACGGAGAAGTCTACAGGATACACTACAGCGTCTCCAAGGCGACCGGGCTGGGCAGGCTAGGCGAGCTACTAGAAAAACACCCCTGGCTACTCAAGAACCCCTACCTAAATATATACGAGGACGTAGCGGAAGAAGCGCTTCCCAAGGCCCTGAAAGCCCTCAGAGAGCAGGCAGAGGCACAGGGCTTCAAGCCGGACCCGAGCCAGAAGAACGTGCACACATGGCGCATCAAGGCTAAGCAGCTCTGGCGGGAGATAGTTGAGGCAGCGTGGGGCGGGGGAGACCCAGGCCTCTACCTAGTAGACAACCACAGCAAATGGAACCCAACACCCTGGCTAGGCGTAGTAACCGCAACCAACCCCTGCGGAGAGCAGCCTCTCTATCCCTTTGAGAGCTGTAATCTTGGTAGTATTAGTGTGGATAAGTATGCTGCTGATGGGAGGTTCGATGTTGAATCGTTTGCTCACGACGTCGAGTTATTCACTGAGGCTTTAGACGCTGTCATCGACTTTAACAGGCACCCGGATGAGCGACAGGAAATGGCTAACAGGTTTACTAGGAAGGTTGGCCTGGGCATCATGGGGCTTGCGGATGCGCTTGCGTCGCTAGGCTTCCCGTATGACAGTGACGAGGCCGTGGCTTTCACCTTGATTGTTATGGCGGGACTCGAGGTGTTCAGCTGGAAGCGTAGCTGGGAGATGGCGGCTAGGCTAGGTCATGCCCCTGCCTTCGAGTGCCGCCGCTTCGACTGGCGCAGGATGGAGTGCGTCGAGAAGGCTAGCCCGGAGGAGCTGGTCGAGATTCACACGCCCGCCCTGTTGAAGGCCTCTAGAGTGCTGAGGTTCAGTGATGGCTGGGTGAAGGTGAAGTACCATGATGTTGATGTGCCGGAGAGCGTTGTCAATAGTCTAAGGGGAGGCTCGAATCTGAGGGTCGAGAGGGACGGGAGCCTGCGCCTAGTAAGCATGGAGACCCTAGAGAGGGTCGCTAGGGAGGCCTTCGGCTTGACTAGGGAGCTAGCGGAGGAGGCCCCCAGGCTGGGAATCAAGGCTGTCCACAGCCCGAGGCACCTGTGGAGCCTAGCCCTCTACAGGCCGAGCGACGCCTGGAGGCTACTGGTTGAGTACGGTAGGGCCCTCGGTGCTCGGGCGCCGAGGAACACTGTGACGACTACGGTGGCTCCGACGGGCACGATAAGCATTATTGCTGGCACGAGTAGCGGGATAGAGCCGTACTTCGCCCTTGTCTACCTGAGGCAGGTCGCGGTGGGCACCTTCATAGAGGTCGTGAGAAAGTTCAGGGACGACCTACTCGAGCTAGCCAAGCGTACCGGCGCTGAGAGAAGGCACGTTGAGCTAGTATACGAGGAGGTTAGGAGGAGTAAGGGTAGCCTGCGCTGGGCTCTCCAGCGCCTAGCCAAGCGCCTAGAAGAGGAGGGGGCGCCCGAACCGTTCATAGCCGGAGTCGCAGGGCTCGCGAGGAAGTACGCTACGAGCATGGACTTCCCACTATGGTACCACCTAGCCCACCAGGTCGCGGCCCAGCTCTACGTCGACCAGGCGATAAGCAAGACCGTGAACCTGCCGAGGGAGGCGAGGCCCGAGGACGTGGAGACAGCCTACCTGCTAGCATGGCTCGGAGGCCTCAAGGGCATCACGGTCTACAGGGACGAGAGCAAGGGCCGCCAAGTCATAGTCTTCGGCGGCGAGGCCGGACAAGGACAAGCAAAGCTACTAAAGAAGAAAGAGCGCAAGCGAAAGCTAGGAATGGCCCTACCCAAAAAGAAGCTAAGCGAGAGAGAGCTGCGCAGGGACCCTAAACTAAAACAAGTATTCGAGGTAAAAGAAGAAAGAAGCGGAAACGAAGTAGTAGTAGAACTAACCGAGAACAGCACCTGTAAGACCTGCCACATATGACGAAATCATTACAAGTCACAACTAATAATAAATAAAACAGTGACCCGCCTAAATTAGGATAACTAGGGATATCAGAGCCATGGAAAGACAAACACGTGCTAACTTAAAGCTATTCAACGCCCTCACACGAGCAAGAAATAAGATCATAGTGGTCTCCGACATTATACCAGAAAACCTCTGCAAGTGGCTTACACGCCTTACTTTATCTAATAATATTAATGTTAAAGTGTTGTCATTTACATCCGAGGAAAACAAACAATGCACAACATCATATAAAGAACAAGTTAAATCAACTGTATTAAATAATATAGTTAATACTGTTAATTTGCTTCCATTTTTACCCTTTATTCTTTTAAAGTTATATAGTAGAAACTTCGTTGAATTAATGAGAGCAGTGTATGTAGGTCTTTCTCTGATTCTGGATTTAATTTTATTCGGCTTAACTAAGAGATCTTATTTAACTCGGAAAAAACGTAATCCATCTCTCATTTCATACATTATTTCTTATTATGTATTTCCGACATTAATAGGATTCCCACTTGTGACTAATTTCGAGTTTTTATCTACATCTATAATAAATAATTATAGGTACCTTGTTGAAGTACAGAAAAATGAATTAAATGAATTATTAGCTTGGCTTGAGCCGTATTTATTTTTATTTATTTCAGAATTAACGCAATACATTAATGACACAGTTTTATTTCTCTACGAAGAAAGTGATATAATACGAGGTACATTAATATTGGTAAGCCACTATTTTATCGCGGGATACATATTTATAGGTCTAATTGTAGCTTTCATGTCGATAGTATGGACGTTACTTGATATTATAGCTTATATCTTTCTAAGGATTATAAAAATCTTTTCCCGCAGCTACAAAGAAGCGAAACCTATGCTGGTGGTGCTGGCTGACAATGTTGCCCTACTTGGAGAAGTAGGTAACGAAGGTATCACGAGTCTGAGGGAGATTCCAGTTGAGGAGGCTGAGAGGGTCCTTCGCGCGCATGGTGTAGCAATTGAGTCTTCCTCTTCTTAGCTCTGTAAAGCTAGTAATTCCCTCTTCCCTATTAGTTTCTCCGCTGCACTGCTAGCGATATTGGTATTGGGTGTGTGGTATTGCTGGGCCGGGTTGCCGTGTTTCCTCCTTTGCCTGGAGATGCTCGACGCGTTCTCGAGGATATCGCTGTTGTTGTTGAGGGTTCTGGTGGCCGCGAGCGCCTTCTGGAGGCTGTGAGGGGTGCCCGTGTCCTTATCGCTGGTTTCGTCAAGGTTGACCGCGAGGTTCTTGAAGCTAGTGGTGGGTCTCTAGAGCTTGTAGTTACGCGTAGTAGCGGTTACGACCATATCGATGTTGAGGCTGCTGAGGATCTTGGCATCTGTGTTGCTAATCAGCCCGAAGCTATAGCATTCAGCGTTGCAGAGCACGCTTTGGGTATGGCTATCGTTCAGGCTAAGCGCGTCCTCGAAGGTCATTACCTAGTTGCTGGGGGTGAGTGGAGCGGGTTTCCCACTCACTTGAGAGGTTTTCTCTTGCGTGGAGCTACTGTCGGTATTGTGGGTTTGGGCAGAATAGGCTCGTTGCTAGCTTTCTACTCCAGGATGATGGGAGCTTCTAGGATACTTTATTGGAGTAGGCGGAGGAAGCCAGAGCTCGAGTTGCTCCTGTTACTGGAGCCCGCCAGCCTGGAGCGGCTCTTCTCAGAGTCTAGGGTAGTATTCATAGCGTTGCCCTTGACTAGGGATACTGAGGGTTTAATTAAGCTCGACTATTTAAGGCTTCTCCCTGAAGGAGCCGTCCTAGTAAATGTGGGTCGTGGCCGTGTCGTCGAGGATGGAGCGATCGAGACTCTACTAGAGGAGCGCAAGGACGTGAGAGTTGCCCTTGACGTTTACTGGGAGGAGCCTTTACCCCGGGATAGCAGGCTACTAGATTACGCTGGCCAAGCCCTGTTATCGCCTCACTTCGCTGGCTACAGCGGGCTCAGCAGCCGTATGACCTCCGTTCTGGCTGCGAGGCAGGCTCGCTTCTACCTTGAGAAGGGCGAGGTTTGGAATCCTGTTACTAGGAGTACCTGTAGGGAGGCTAAGGATATACCGGGGTTATGGGATTGGGTGCCCCGGTGAGGCTTGGAGGGGCCTAGACCGGCTGTATTCCGGGGTTTGCTTCGCCGCATACCTCTGTAGTTATGGCAATGCTTCCATGGGTTCCGGTTAGCCTTGTGCATATCACGTCGGGTTCTATGAGTTTTTTGAGGTCCTCGTTTATCCTGGCTGTTAGCTCTTCCTGGCTTATCCTTTGATCCTTGAAGCTGTCTAGGTACTCTTGGAGGCTATGTGCCTCTATACATAGTCCCCCCGATATGTATTCTATCTGAACGTCGTAGCTGTCTGGGGCGTCGGTGAAGGGGCACCTAGACCTTACATGCGCTTCTAATGTTACGTGTATCCCCCTAGGGCACTGGAAGCTCTCGGGCCTCACTTCTTCCCCGCCTCCAGGCAGCTCTTATGCACGTAGTAGTCTCCTATCCTCTCGAATTCCTTGGGATCACCCGGTGGGTGCTCATACTTAGTACAGTCCGGCAGGCCTGCCCTTAGGAAGCCGCGGTGCCTGTTCCTGCAGCTCTCGCACTTGCCGCAGTGGTATTTCCCGTTGAGATAACAGCTCCAGGTCTCATAGATTAGGTCGCCCACCGTGCTATATGTCGCTTTTAGGCCATCACTCTTGCCAAAGCCTTCCCTGCTCCAGCTCCATACTTCAAGGGTCCTAGCTGCCCTCTCGTGGCACACCCTGAACGCCGTTTGTAGCGCCTCTATGCACTCCGGGCTGCAATCCGGGTACATAGGCTCCCCAGTGTCCAGCCTAGGCTTAATATCGTCCGCGTGTGCCCCGTAGACTACGTACACATGGCCTCCGTGCATCTGCTTCACGGTGTAAGCATAAGCTGCAGCTATGCTAAGCATGACAACGTTCCTTATTGGAACCACTACGCTAGGCTCATACTCCCCTTCAACTTCCACCTGCTCATCGGTTAACTGTGTTCCACGCCACAAGTCCTTCATAAAACTAATATCGAGGATCTTATGCTCCACTACCCTGCCCCAACCCTTACTGGCAGCCAACTCATTAACTTTCGCTATGAGCTTAGAAGCCACCTCAACCTCCTTAGGAGCCTTCTGCCCGTAGATAAAGCTCAACGCATGAACATCACAACCCCTCTCGAGCCAGCGAAGCATATACCCAAAACTGTCAGGCCCGCCGCTCACTATAGCTACAGCCCTGCAGGGCTTAGCAACGACCGGCGCCGGCATACCGCAGCACCACACCGACACGCCTAGGAGGGGCGAAAAGGTAAATAGGTGAATCCTTGGCCCGACAAGGGGGCGTCGCCGCTTGAGACCCTCCACATAAGCCCCGCCACACCCAATGCAATAGTACTAGGAGTAGCTTGGTGTGGCGGGGCTTCCGGGTTCTAGCCCCGCTCATCCGCCCCTACTTGCCAACTCTCCGTAGGTCCCAGTTATAGCGTCTAGCACCACATCCCAGCTGTATCGTTCCTCCGCTACCCTGCGAGCCTCCAACCCCATCCTTCTCCTAGCATTCTCATCTTGAAGCAACGATATCAATGCCTCTGCAAGCTCTTTATGGTCACCGGGTTTTACTAATAAGCCGGTGCGTCCATGCTCTACTACCTCCGCTAGGCCTCCATGCCTTGTAGCTATTACTGGCCTTCCAGAGGCCATGCCCTCTAGCGCTACTATCCCGAAGCTTTCATTCAGTATACTGGGAACAGCTACTATCCAGGAGGAGCGATAGTATGCTGGCTTTTCTTCCTCGTCGATAGCCCCTGCTAGCACTACTTTGTCTGATAAATCAAGTTTCGTGATTAAGGCTCTGAGAAGAGGCTCCATACTTCCTTTACCTACGATCACTAGCTTAGCCTCAGGCACTTCCTCTGATACTTGTTTGAATGCGCGAACGAGTACGTGAGGCCCCTTTCTATAGACTAGCCTACCCACGAATAACACGACGGGCTCTTCTGGCTCCCTCTCAGGCGGCCTAAACCTGTCAGTATCCACAGCATTAGGGATAACTCGGCGAGGAACCGCATCATCTATTATGGCCTTTACTAGTTTGTCTGCCGCCTTACTCACCGATACCACTAGTTGAGCGTACCTCAGGAAGTAGCGCGTCGGGAGCAGCAAGCTCAGGAGCCTCCATAGCTCCTCTTTTTCATAGCCTATCTGTATAGTATGATTAGTTATTAGCCTAGCGACACCCAGTTTATGCGCGGCTTTCAACGCCATTAGACTTGTCAACGTAAATATATGGTGGCTATGCACGACATCGGGCCTAAAGCTTCTTATGGCATCCTCTAGGCTTGAAGGATCAGGCGGCACCAGTATACTGTCGAGGGGCATCAACGGCTTGACCAGTATATGCCCTTCCTCCTCGAGGGCCCTGACATCGCCGGCACCCACCTTCCTAGAGATAATCACAACTTCCTTGCCCCTCTTTTTCAGCCTATAGGCCAAGTCTCTAACATGAGCCTGGACACCGCCTATGCTTTCTGGATGCCAGTCCATAACCAACGCTACGCGCTCGACCAAGGCGAGCATACACCCTTGCCTTTATATGGGTCTAGTTGCTCCGGGGTGTTAGAGCATCGAAGCCGCTATGTATACACTATGATCCGCTATCCTCTCCAAGTGCCTCAACACTAGCAGCTCTAACGCATCGCCGGGGGCAATACTCTCCAGGGTTGAGACCCTCCGTAGCGCCGAAAGATATGCCTCGTCTACCTGATTGTCTAGGTTCTTGACTTGCTCGAATAGACTCTTATCTCCCTTGTCGAATGCTTGAAAGGCGAGGTCAACCATGTTGAAGACGTGCCCAGCTACTTCTATCAGGCTTTGCGACGGCTTGTGCCTACCCTTTGAAAGTTCTATTATCCTTATTATCTCGCGGTCATACCTTGCTATTCTATATAGGTCGTAGCTTACTCTTATCACGGCCTTTGCGAGTACTAGCTCCGGGCCTAGGGGCTGGAACTTGGCTATGAACAGCGTCGCCTGAACCTCGATGTTATCTCTTAGAACCTCTGTTATGGCTACATCGTCGCTTACGTCTCGCGGCTCCCATGATTTGAGCGAAGCCATTGTCACCCTGTTTAACCGTGTTACATGACCGTACATCCTCCTGAGGCTGTCCTTTAGCCTCTCGGCCTCAGCGTCTGGAGTAGACATGGCCACAGCTCACCCGCTATATCTCACCCTTCAGGTATGCCCTAGTTATCTCGTGGCGCGGTCTTAGCACAACTTCCTTCGTGGGTCCCCACTCGACTAGTCTGCCTTCGTATAGGACTGCTATGTAGTCGCTTATCCTAGCCGCTTGCTGGGGCGTATGCGTGACAATCAAAACTGTTGTGCCCTCTTCACGTGCGAGCCCTATGATCGCCTCCTCTATCTTCTTAGTGTTCACCGGGTCTATGTTAGCTGTCGGTTCGTCGAGGAGCAGCACTGGCGGGCGTAGGGCCAGTGCGCGTGCTAGGCTGAGCCTCTGTTGCTGTCCGCCGCTTAGCTTAGACGGGTAATCATTTAGTCTGTCCTTGACCTCGTCCCACAGCATTGCCTTCTCTAGAGCCCACCGTACTATCTCGTCTAGCTCCTTCTTAGACTTTGCCAAGCCATGTATTCTGGGCCCCAATGCAACATTGTCGTATATTGTTAGGTGTGGGAAGGGGTTTGGGGTCTGGAACACCATCGCAACGTATCTCCTAAGTAGGTAGGGGTCCATCTCGAAGGCGCTAACGCCTCCTACTACTACGTCGCCTTCTACTTCGACGCCTGGATAGTATTCTATTAGTCTGTTAATTGTTTTCAGGAGCGTGCTCTTACCGCTACCGCTAGGCCCCATAACCGCCGTTACCGCGCCTGGCTTCGCCGAGAGAGAAACACCCTTGAGTATCTCTCTACCCTCTAGCTTAACCCTTAACTCCCTAATCTGGACTTCGAGGGGTGGTTTCAGCTCTGTAACCGCCTTCTCCAACTTAGAGCCTCACCTCCCTTACCACGACTCTAAGAGCTATAAATACCGTTAGAACAGTTACTGTGAGGACGAATGCCGCCCCCCAGGCCAGTTTAATCCAGTTCTCGTAGGGAGTCGCTATGAATTGGAAGACTAGTAGCGGCACAGCGTCTCCAGGCTCGAAGGGGGACGGGTTTAAACTGTTTCTTGCACTGCCTACAGTGAAGAGCAGCGGTGCTGTCTCGCCTATGGCCTTTGCAAAGCCTATAAGGAAGCCAGCTAGTACGCCTCTTCTTGCTATCCCCGCTATTATCAATGAGGTTCTCGCCCTTGATAATCCTAGCCCCAGTGCAGCCTCTCTGTATGTAGCTGGTACAGAGTCGAGGGCTCTTTCAACGTAGGTTGCTACGTAGGGGAGCATAACTATTGCTAGTGCTATCGCGCCTGCCGCCACGCTGAATCCTCCTAACGGTATAACCACTATAGTGTAGACTAGCATACCTACTAGTATCGTGGGAATCTCGAGTAGACTCATCGTGAAGACCCTTACTAGCCTGGCTAGACGCGACTCCTTGAATTCATAGAGGAAGAGGCCCACTAGGAACGCCAACGGTATTCCTAGCATCGTCGAGATCAGGGCAAGCCAGAAGCTGCCTAGCAGCGCCGGCGCTATGCCCCCTAGCCTCTCAGAGCCTGGGGGAGCAGGGGGTTCTGTGAAGAATGAGGGGCCCGCCTCTAGTATCGCTGGAACGCCTCTTACTGTAACGGTGTAGATTATATGGAATAACGGGGCAAGCGCTAGGAGGCCTAATACCGATACTGCCAGAGTGAAGAGTCTATCCTTCATGATTCTACGTTTATACACGTACCCTCACCCTGGTGAGCATGAGTATCCCCAGGAAGTTACTTGCCAGACCTAGGACGAGGAGTACAAGGCCACCCAGGTATAACACGTTCTGCATTAGGGGGTAGAGGTTTGCTTCTCCAAACTGGTTAGCTATGAGGCTACTTACTGTGATCCCGGGCCCTATTATGCATAGTGGCAAGTTGAAGGCGTTTCCGACTACTAATGCCACCGCCACGGTCTCGCTAGCAGCCCTTCCAAAGCCTAGGAGTACCCCAGCTATTATGGCCGGCTTTATCATGCCCATGAGGAGCCTGGTATACTCGTACCTGGTCATTCCTAGGCTAAGTGCTGCTTCCCTGTAGGTAGCCGGTATCGCTCTGTATGCTTCCTTCACGACTGCAAAAATGAAGGGTATAATCATTATAGCCAGTAGGAGTCCTGCCGTCAGTATGCTGAACCCTCCTGTGGGTTCGCAGGAGAATAACGGTAGAGAACCTAGAGTCGACTGAAGGCCCGAGTATATCGGGGCTAGGATTGGCGCTAGGAATCCTATCCCCCACACACCATATACTATAGTAGGCATCCCCGCCATCACGTCTACAAGGCTTGATAGTATATCCCTAACCCTAGAAGGGGCTAGCTCCTCCACTAGAACGGTAAGCGATAAGCTTAGTGGTAACGCTATTACTACAGCTATAATAGCTGTTACTAGTGTGCCGGCAATCGCGGGTAAGAGGCCGTACACGGCTTTCTCTGGATCGAATTCGTTGGGTAGCCAGCGAGTAGAGGTGAGTACCTTAAGACCGTAGAATTCGAGGGCTGGAAGCCCTTTAGCCGTCAACACAAATAGAGTTAATAGTATTATTAGGAATGCAGTGCTCGCGAAAGGGATTAGTGCATAGTAGAAAAGCTTGTCGCTCCGCGCCTCTGCAGGCCGTTTTTGAGCCAATAGAAAATCCCCTCTACCTCTTTACCCGGTACGTATTAATTCCACCGCTTTTCGATTGATCTCCTTCACTTCGTCAGGCACCACCACGTACCCTTCAACTATATAGTTATCCCCCTCATTCAATATAAAGTTTACGAACTTCTTCACGGCTTCAGCTTTATCCTGCGGATACTCAGTCCAGAATATTAGAAAGCTGAAACTCGTTATTGGATAAACCCCCTCTCCTTCGGCGTAGACAACTGCATCAAGTACTCCACTCCAATCTCCAGCGGGCGAGTCAGGCATCGCCGGGAGCGCTGCCCTAGCTGCGGCCTGAATAGACTCTGGGGTTGGCTGAAGGAATTCACCGGCGGCATTCTCTATATAAGCCATTTTCAGGCCTGCCCCAAGAGCATATGAGTACTCCACGTAGCCCAGGCTGAACTCGGTAGCCTGGACGGCCTGAGCCACTCCCTGGTTGCCCTTAGCGCCCACGCCCCTCCCAGTAGCATCTACTCTCCACTCGATGCTCTTACCTACTAGATCCTGTGGCCAGGCGCCGTTGCTCGCTTTACTCAGGAAGAGCGTGAATACGTGGGTTGTTCCACTGCTGTCGCTTCTGTGAATTGCCACGATTCTCTCGTGAGGTAGATTCACTCCTGGGTTTAACTCTGTTATCCTGGGGTCGTCCCAGTACTCTATTTCCCCTAGGTATATCAGGGCTAGTACTTCGCCATTCAACCGCAGTTCATTGACTCCAGGGATATTGTATACCACGGCTACAGCGCCAAGGATCACTGGTATCTGTACTACCTGGCCCTTGTACTTCTCGTACTGATCCCTAGTTAATGGTGGATCGCTTCCGGCGAAGTCTACTGTTTTGTCTACTAGCATCTGGGCTTGGCCTGCGCCACTACCTGTAGGCGTATACTCAATTAGTATATTTGAGTTGGCCTGGGTGAAGGCTTGTATCCAAGCCTGCAACTGGGGATAGATAAAGGTGGAGCCGCTACCTACTAGTCTAACCTCGCCTTCCCCGCCTCCAGCAGTGAGTAGAATAAATACTGCAATAGCTAGAACAGCTATCAACGTTATCCCTATTATGACTATCCTCATGACGCTTCTCCCCAAGTAGAGACGCTAACCCGCGTTTCCCCCTTCCCGGGTTGTGGAGAGCGCGTTGCAGGCCTGTTAAGATATGACAACGTAGATTAAATGCCGTAAGTAGAGATACCTATCGATGGGTACTTAGAGTATGGCTGGTAAAGAAGTGAGGCGGCTACAGATCGTAGGTAAATCCACCTTCGCCGTCACGCTACCCAAGGAGTGGGTCGAGTCGCTGGGATGGAGCAAGGGCACTCCTCTCTTGGTCGAGAGGCTACCTGATGGAAGTATTAGAGTAGCTCCGGCTGCCGAAGACAAAGAGCCCGATGACAGGGAGCTAGTTATAGATGTTGATGCACTAAGGGGGGGCACGGGAACTCTAGTTAGACTGCTTGTCTCCGGCTACATAGCTGGCTTCGACGTTATACGAGTTTCTTTCACTGCTACAAGTAAGCCCAGCGTTGATGAAGCAAGACGCATAGCAGAGTCTATTATGCTGGGCTTTGTTGCTGTAGAGGAAACCGGCAACACAGTTATATTTCAGAGTATAGCTGATGTAGGCCGCATAGACCTACTAGGAGCCCTTTCCAGACAAGCCAGGGTTGCATACTCCATGCTTAAAGACGTGGCTGCGGCTCTGGAAGGCGACTCCTACAGGCTCGGGCTGGTGGCCGAAAGAGATCAGGTAGTGGACAGGCTCTACCTCTACATTGCTAGGCAACTATCTCTAGTGTTACAGGGCATAGTGGCGCCCTACAGGCTAGGCCTTTCAAGCCAGGCTGAGGCGCTACATTACATCGTGGCATCGAAGAGTATCGAACGCGTTGCTGACCACGCCGTCATACTCGCTGGCAAGCTCAGCGGCTCAGCGAGCGTAAATGCCGGGCTAAGACGCTTACTCCAGAATGTAACCTCGCTTTTCCACGACTCAGCCGAGTCGCTTACACGCTTAGACGTCTCTCTGGCGTCGGCCGCTGCCGCCAGAGGAGAGATGATCCGAGATGAAATAGATGCTATGCTTAGGAGAGGACCCGATATACCAGCGTACCTCCTTGAAAATGTTAAGCGAATCGTTGGATATAGCCTTGATATAAGTGAAGCTGCTATAGACGTTGCAGTGCTCAGGGGGGAGTTGCCATTAAAGAAGAATGTGGCACGAGAAAGGCCCGTGTGAGGCTGCCTATGGAACCTCTATTACTCTGTCCTTGAACACGTCGAATGGATGAAGGAATGGTTTTCCATTGACACTTATTTTCCTTGTACCCGGCGGGGCGTCCTTGAAGCCGGGCATTAGCTTTTCTAGCCTATCTTCTAAGGGCTCCTTCGCCTGGTTCCAGTATAGTATGCCTAGTGGTATCCTATCACCGAACTCCATCAACTTTTCCATTATCTTTGGCAGTTTTATCTTATAGTCCTCCGCCGTCCTTATTATTGGATCGTAGCTCGGATCGTCTTGGTCAACATAATATACTCGTTCCTCGTACCACTTGTTAGTCATCACATTATTGTAGGTCGGACATGGCTGCAGTATATCTACTAGCGAGGCGCCGCGATGCCTTATGGCAGCCTTTATTATCTCCTTTAGCTGATTAGTGTGGTACGCATAGCCTCTGGCTATGAATGTATAGCCGCTAGCAAACGCCAGAAGAACAGGGTTCACGTTATCATGTATGTTGGGGTGAGCCAGCGCCTTGGTCTGTATCCATGCTGGAAGAGTTGGAGCCGCCTGGCCCTTGGTCAGCCCGTAGACTGCATTGTCGTATAGAAGCACTGTTATGTCTACGTTTCTCCTTCCTAGTGCTACGAAGTGGCCACCTCCTATTCCTAGTAAATCTCCATCTCCCGCGGACACTATTACGGTGAGCTCGGGCCTGGAGAGTTTGATGCCTGTTGCTAGAGGTATAGCTCTTCCATGCAATGCATGTGCATTGCTTCCCTTAACGTAGAACGTGGTACGACCGCTGCAACCGATGCCGCCTACCACTACAAGCTTCTCTGGGTCTATGTTTAGCTCTGCTAGTGCCCTATAGATACTGTTGAGTATGCCGAAGTCGCCGCATCCTGGGCACCACTGTACCCAGGCGGGGCTCTTGTAATCTAACCAGCTACGCGCCACCGCGCACCACCACCCTTTCCTCTCCGGTCTCAAGCACCCTCTTTATGGCGCCTGCAAGCTCGTTGTCGTAGAACGGACGCCCGTTTATCTTAACAATGCTGTGCTGCGGCTTTATCCCAGCGTATGCCCTTAGGAGGGTGGCTAGTTGGCCCCATAGGTTTGCCTCGATTACTATAACTTTCTCTACTCCTTCAAGAATTTCAGCTACTAGCCGCCCAGGGAAGGGGCTTAGCAGCCTCACGTGAACGAATCTAGCTGTTACTCCTTCGTCTCTCAATAGCTCGAGCGCATCTAGTATTATTGGCTTGTTACTGCCGAAGCTCACTAGCGCTATCTCCGAATTCTTGTCTCCCAATAGAACAGCTTTGTCTTCCTCGGGTATCTCCTCCTCGACGACCTTCATCTTACTCTCCCTCTTGAACATCATTTCCTCTCTTGCTACGGGGTCCTCAGTAGCCTTTCCATCGGGCGTGTGTTCGAGGCCCGTTACATACATAACTGCGTCTCCTACTCTTGCTCTCGGACTTATTCCATCTTCCGTTATCTCGTACCTCTTGTAGCCTTCGCCAGGTTTTTCAACTAGTTTACCTCTATCTATTACTATCTTTTCAGGGTCTAGATCTTCCCTGTCTAGGCTAACCATTGTAGAGGCTAGATACTTATCTAGTAGATGTATAACTGGCACCTGGAATTTCTCTGCCCAGTTGAAGGCTTTGATCGCGTCGTAGTAGGCTTCAACGTGGTCGCCGCTAGCTATAACTATCTTGGGCGCGTCTCCATGACCTGAGAATATTGCGTGGAGCACGTCCTGTTGTCCTGTCCTTGTTGGCATGCCCGTACTAGGCCCCGCTCTCATCCAGAGGGTGACGACTAGCGGCACCTCGGCTTCTACTGCCAGGCTTAGGGCCTCGTTCATTAAGCTGAATCCGGGTCCGCTGGTAGTTGTTGTCGCCCTGGCTCCGGCGAGAGCTGCTCCTATAGCCATGTTTACTGCGGCGAGCTCGTCTTCCGTTTGTATTGAGACTATCGAAAGCTTGTCATACCCTAGCTCGCCCACGGCATCAGAGGGCACTGCTATATAGTTATGCTTCTCTATGTATAACGCTTCGTCGCTGCTAGGAGTTATCGGGTAGTAGCTTATAAACCCGAGGCCAGCCACTATTTTACCCATGCCCACTACGTCGTTACCGCTCGCTATCATTCTCTGTTTACCTTTGTGTGGCCCGTCAGGCAGCCTAGCCTTCGCCCCGATGACCTCTTTAACGTATTCAACTGCGATTCTAGCCGCTATAATGTTAACCTTGACTACCTTCTCCTTCCTGGCGAATTGAAGTGCTATCGCCTTCTCGACTATCTCAGGCTCTACTCCCAGAAGGTATAGCGTTGCGGCTAGACCCATAGTGTTCACTGTCTTGCTGACGCTCGCAGGCGGCGTTTTAGCCTCCTCCGCTACACGCTTTAGCAACGTTTTAAGAGGGAGGCCGACGGGAATTACGCCGTGCTCCTCTGCAGCCTTTATGGCTGCCTCTACTGTAGGCTTCTCTCCTCTTTCGGCGAAGAAGCGGCGAAGTCTTTCCTTTAAGGGCGTTGCCATAGGTTGTATCTGGTCTATCCTGCTTTTCGCCGTCGCTGGATCGTAAACTATGAAGCCGCCTTCTCTAACATCGCTGAAGTGGGTAAACACGCTTTCGGCGTCCAAGGCTAGTAGGGCGTCTACAGGGAGCCTAACACTACCTGGTCTCCGGTCCTTGACTCTCATGAGGTAGTAGCTGTGGGCCCCCATTATGTTGCTATGGTACTCTCTCGTCCCAATTACATTGTATCCCTTTATCACAAAGGTCTTCAAAGCTATCTGTCCAGCGCTTTCGATTCCTCCCCCCTGAGGGCCTGCTATTATCAGCGTGAGGTCAACCAACGTGTTCTTCACCCCCACTATCGATTTCAAAATGCATCGTATATCTCCTCTCTAATATCCGGATCCACATATGCAGATTTATATACGCGGTGCCCGCGGGAGATATGAAGTGGTGCCTCCTCGCGAGTCAGCCTCATCCTACAAGTGAGGCACCAGTAATATTCAGAGTCGAGCTGTAAAGGCCTGTAGCTACTGCAGGAGTCATCCTCAAAGGTTATTTTCGAATGAAGCTTACAGTATCCTATATAACCGTACATAACGTGCGGGCGCCACATGTCGCACGACCCACACTTGCCCTTTAGCTGTACCCTATCCATCACCCTTGCCTCCCGCGGGCCGCTAACAGTGGACTAACTGGGAGAACCCTAATAGTGAGAGTATTAGCGTCTAAGCCCAGCCTCCACACATTTACTTTATAACCCCTAACAATCCTGGTAGACACCACGCTCTAAAGGGTACTAGAGAGTTGAACGGTTCAGAGGGGGAAACCCGGCTAGGCCCGCTAGACGAGGGCTCCTACAAGGTAGCCGGAAATACCATTATAGTGAGGAGGTTTCGCGGTTGGCAGGAGTATATTCGGCTATCCCCCGAAGGCTCTGTGGCTGCGCGCAGGAAGCTCGCGCCAGGCATGAGACTACTGCTAGCTAGTTACCCTCCATTTCTTTTACCAGAGCAAGGCCTATTCAACTGCATATACATCAGGTTATCTGAGCCCGTAGTAGTGCACCAGCGAAGCGTAACAAAGGTTATAATAGAGTCTCCGTTCGACTACGCAGTCATAGCTGAAAGCGGAGACAGCCACATCCTCGTAGACGTATTCCCCAGCGAAGCCGGACCCCCCAAGCTAGCCGTATACGGCGACCTAGTTGAAGGCATGCTATGCAGATTCCACAAGAGCCCCGTAGATAATGAGCCTAGGCCGGGAACCGCTACAACGGTACTCCACATAATAAACCAAATCGATGATGCAGCCTCCATATCGCGAGTAGTACTACCCCGAAGCGGCCTTAATTATTATCATTTGCCTGGAGGCACGGTAAGGGCTAGCGATGTAGTCATGACTATTAAAGGGGCCGCTCTAGCGGAGATCGAGTACGAAGAACCTAGACTCCCTAGAGGCTCTGTGAGGGTTCCCATGGTGCAACGAGAGAGACGACTACTAGAGGCAGTACCGTACCGCCTTCACGAGAAGCTAGTCATGAGGTGGGGATTCTAGAATGGCCCTTCCCGTGATAGGATCCCTAGAGCCGCCTCCACTGGTATACGATGCCGCTACAGCACTAGCTATACTGCTATCAAGCATAATAACGGGATTCCTAATAGGCAGGAGAGTAAGACTCCTCCTCCAGGCACGCGTTAGCAGAGACCTAGCCCTAATCATATCGAGAGCTGTTAGCTACGCAATCTACTCGTTAGGCGTCATCGCGGCACTTAGCCAGCTAGGAGTTAACGTAAACGTTTTCCTGTTGGCAGGAGGAGTCGCGGGTATAGTAATAGGCTTTGCTAGCCAGACTATAGCTGCCAACCTATTATCAGGCATCTTCCTCTATTTAGACAGACCCTTTAAACAGGGGGAACCCGTAGAAATAAACGGTGTCGGCGGAGTCCTACACGATGTATCCGTTTTCAGTACGAAGATAAGAAGATGGGACGGCGTACTAGTAAGAATACCTAACGAGGAGGTGTTCAAGAGCATAATTGAAATGCCTGCTAGAAGCCTAGCAAGAAGAATAGACTATCAGATACCACTAGCTAGAGGGGCAGACGTAGCCAGGGCCCGGGAAGCAATACTGAGAGAGCTAGAAAAGCACGGCCTAGTACTAGCCGAGCCACCTCCTGAAGTATACATAGAGTCGATGGGTGAATATGGAACCTTAATCACGGTAAGATACTGGTCTCCTTCAAAGAGATGGTTTGACGCAAAGATTAGCGTAATCGAGAACGTGAGAAAAGCATTGAAGGAGGAAGGCATAGAAATCGCCGCGCCAAGAAGAATAGTAGAACTAGAAGAACAAGGCGGCGAACAAGACAATAATAGTGCGGGAGAGCAAGGTAACTGAACCTTAGCTACATATGCCGGCTGACTCGCCACGACAACGTCATAGCCCCTAGTTATAGTAGCGGGGCTCCTCCTAGCGGCGGTGGTCGGCTCTTCACCGGGTCTGCTTGGAGCCGCAGACCCTTCAGCGCCGGGCTCGACCACATTCTTTGTTAGCAGCACCTCATATAATCTACTTTAAACCTTTTCAGCCTAATTTAACAGGGAAGTTTATTACTAGCTGGTGATTGTGGCCGTTAGACGCCCCGCACTATTTATAATCCCCACATGCTATTGCGAGGTAACACGGTGCGGGGGTGCCCGAGCCTGGCCAAAGGGGTCGGGCTCAGGACCCGATGGCGTAGGCCTGCGTGGGTTCAAATCCCACCCCCCGCACCACCTATTTCCTAATCCTACTCTACTATATACATTGATACCAGCCTCGATAGTCTACTTTAGACCAAAATACTCATAACTAGTTAATCCTAAAATATAATCGCGTATAATTACTAGCTTACTTCTTTTTACCTGCAGCATAGTATTCGATCGAGTTTAAAGCGCCTCGGAATTCGCGGTCCAGCTCCTCGTCATAGTTTAATCCCAGGTCTCTTAGCGCCTTATAAAGTATTGCATTAATGACCGCACTTCTGTTTAAACCCGTCTCCCTCGATATTTCACTTACACTATTATAAATCGATTCGTGGAGCCACACGCTTATTGATTTGCCTGGCAATCCAGCTCACCACGTACAATATCTATCCTTTTCTGCACCATTTTTAATTGAATAGGGCCCGTATATTTGATAATTGAGCTCTGACTACTGCCTAGCATTTATAATATACTAAAATATTCGTTAAAGAGTTGATCAAGGGGGTTCAGTGCTTGTCCTTAATCACTCTTTAAGTTACTTCCCTCCATGGTAAGACGTGTGCTTCATAGACAGCACAAGGTGTGGAATTAATTTTACCGTCTATACAAATAATAATAGTGTGGAGGAGGTGCGGCTTCATGGCGACTAACGTGCTCCGCACAGGCCTAGTTATCGCGGGTGGCTACGCAGATAAAGTTAGACGCGTGCTCTTCGCTCAGCTACGTGATCGCATTAAGTCAGGCGAGCTTAGTAACCAGGAAGTTGCTAGGGCCGCGGGAGAACTAAACAGGCTTCTCTACGAGATAATCGTTAATAAGCTGCGACTTGATAAAGGCGATGTTGTTAGGATAACTGTTGAGTACGACGTTGATAACGGGTCAATATCGTTTAAGCTAGACACACTCTCTATAGAGGCCTGGCGCCGCGTTCCTGAGGAGGAGATTAAGCCTCACATAGCATTCGTAGTTGAGCACCGTGCTGATCTAATCGAGGCCCAGATGAACGTTGATCTACGAAGGCTTGGTGAGACTGATACAGGCGATGTTGTATTTGAGGTCACCTTGAACGGTAAGCCTGTGGGCATATTGCTGGTTACTCCTCTCGACGGAAAGGCCGTTGTAAGAGGAGCACTCTCGGAGCCGACACCACTCAAGATACCCAAGACCATTATTGACTTAGAAGGGGATCTCGAGAATTCGCTTAGTGAAAAGATACGCGACCTAGTAGAGCGGGGTCAAAACGTTGAGAAACGAGAAGCAGACAGAATAGTCTACGAGATACGGAGTATGATTGAAGCCGCCGCGCTTGAAAGCGAAGAGTCATTCAATGAGTGATGATCAATTAAATCGTGTTGCTCCAATTAAGTACGGGGGTCGATGAAAGGGGGGTGCAAGCTCGGAGGGCCGGATCATATGGGCCCTGTGAAGAGCCAGTAATAAGTGCAGCCTTTATGAGGCCCCCATCTACTAGCAGGCCTTAAAGCTTCATGATAGATAAGCTTAGGCATAGACGTGGGCGGCTCGTTCGGTCCGTGATGTCTCCATCGGGCCTTTGAACCCCTTATTAGGGTTCAAGCCGGCCCTCGGGCAACCCAGCGTCTACTCATTGCCGCCCAATTCATATAAGATAGGGGGAGGGGAGGGTTTGTGTTACTATGGTGTCAGCTCGAAGGCTAGTATTAGAGAAGCCGTGGCTATTGCCTGCTGTTGCGGCTATTTGCTTCGGCGATGCTAGTAGTGTTGGTGATCTTGCTGCTGCTCTTGACGTACCTAGGAGATTAGCTTCGTCTCTTTTTAGACAGCTAGTTAACACCAGCTTCATTGAAGCTAGCGGCGTTTCAATTTTACGTGTTTCAGGTGAATGCGATATCGACGTTAGGCGTGGCTATGGATATTATGTCGCGGTTATTGGTGACACGGTTATTGCAGCTAGGCCTCTTAGGAGGAGAGTGAAGTGGTTCACCGTGCCCTTTGAATACGTTATAAAAGGGTGTACTAGTGGGGGTAAAATGAGGTTTAGGGTTTCACTTGTTAGGAGGGTCTTAGGTATAGAAGAATAAATGCTCAATCCTTCATTGTTTTATTTTTATTATTAACGTCCTAGTTCTTTTTGCTTATTATACCTTGCTCCTTTATTAATTTCCTTAGAACGTATTGTAGTATACCTCCATGCCTATAATACTCTACCTCGATGGGTGTGTCTAGCCTTGCTTTAGCCTTGAACTCTATGACTCTGCCATCGCTCTTCGCCGCTCTGACTGTTAGTATTTTTCCTGGATGCAGCCCTTCTTCTATACCTATTATGTCGTATACTTCGCTGCCGTCTAGTCCTAGGGTCTTAGCGTTTTCGCCCGGCATGAATTCTAGAGGCAGTATGCCCATTCCTACTAGGTTGCTTCTGTGTATTCTCTCGTAGCTCTCTGCTATTACTGCTTTTACTCCTAGGAGTGCTGGGCCCTTGGCTGCCCAGTCTCTGCTGCTCCCCATACCGTATTGTTTACCTGCCAATATTATCAGTGGTATACCCATTTCCTTGTACTTCATCGCTGCGTCGTACACATGCATTACCTCTCCGGTAGGCCAGAATATAGTCCATCCCCCTTCTCTGTCAGGCACTAGGAGGTTCCTGAATCTCGGGTTGTCGAATGTACAGCGCATCATTACCTCGTGGTTACCCCTTCTGGCGCCGCACGTGTTGAGCTGGCTAGGCGGTACTCCCTGCTGTATCAGGTATTGGCCTGCCTTGCTCTCTGGGATTATCCTGCCTGCTGGGCTTATATGGTCTGTACTGGTTCTATCGGGAGCCCAGACTAGTACCCTAGCCCCTCTTATGTCTCTGAGAGGCGGAGGCTCTAGCGGCATGCCGTCAAAGTATGGGGGCTTCTTTATGTACGTGCTCTTCGGGTCCCAGGCGTAGGTAACGCCGCTAGGCGCCTGCAGCCTATCCCAGAACTTGTCACCCTTGAATATATCCTTATACTTCTCCTTGAAGAGGCTGGGATCTAATGCTTCTTCTATTGCCCGCCTTATCTCCTCCTGGCTCGGCCAGATATCTTTCAGGTATACGGGCTGGCCGTTGGGATCGAGGCCTAGCGGCTCGCTCTCGAAGTCGATGTCTATTCTGCCCGCTAGTGCATAGGCTATCACTAGTGGCGGGCTAGCTAGGAAATTGCCACGTGCTAGAGGGTGTATCCTGCCGCTGAAGTTCCTGTTACCGCTAAGTACTGTCGCTACCCAGAGATCGTTCTCCTTTATTGCTTTCTCTATCTCGGGTCTTAGGGGCCCACTGTTACCTATACATACTGTGCAGCCGAAGCCGGTTATGTGGAATCTTAGAGCCTCTAGATAAGGCATCAGGCCTAGCCTCTTCCAATACTCAGGGACCACTCTGCTGCCTGGAGCGTTGCTGGTCTTAACCCACGGCTTCACCGTGAGGCCGTGTTCTACGGCTTTCTTAGCGAGGAGGCCTGCTGCTATCATAAGCGTCGGATTGCTGGTGTTAGTACAGCTTGTCACTGCAGCATATACTATGCTACCATCGGTTAGCTCGGCTTCTTCACCGTCTAGTTTAAGCTCTACTATCCTAGGCCCTCTACCCTTACTTCTCAGGTATTCCTCTATTATCTCCCTAACTCTCTTCTTGGCCTCCCTGAGTGGTATCCTATCCTCTGGATGGCTCGGCCCGCTTATACTAGGCTCTACATCGGCAAGGTCTATCTCTACTACCTCCGTGTATGCGGGCTCCGGAGCCTCCAGGCTATACCATAGGCCTATCCTCTTCGCGTATTCCTCCACAAACCTAACATATGCCGGGTCTCTCCCAGTTCCTAGAAGGTAGTTGATTGTCGCCTCGTCTATGGGGAAGTAACCCATTGTAGCCCCGTACTCGGGCGCCATGTTAGCTATTGTGGCCCTGTCGGGTACACTCAGCTTCTTTACGCCCTCACCGAAGAATTCTACGAACTTGCCTACGACTCCCTTCTTCCTCAGCTTCTCCGTTATATAGAGTACTAGGTCCGTGGGTGTCACGCCCTCCCTTAGCTCGCCTATTAGCCTTACACCGACGACCTCTGGTAGCAGCATATAGTACGGCTGCCCTAGTATAACTGCTTCTGCTTCTATACCGCCGACGCCCCAGCCAAACACGCCTAGAGCATTAATCATAGTGGTATGGCTGTCGGTGCCGAGCAAGCTGTCGGGGAAAGCCCAGAGACTGCCATTACTTCTGCCCAGCCATACGACCTTGGCCAGGTACTCAAGGTTGACTTGATGTATTATCCCCTTGCCTGGAGGCACTACTCTGAAGTTTCTGAAGGCGTTCTGAGCCCACTTTAGTAGCTGATACCTCTCCTTGTTTCGCTCATACTCCCTCCTTAGGTTCATCTCGAATGCGTACGCAGTTCCATAGTATTCTACCTGCAGGCTATGGTCTATTATCAAGTCCACAGGTATAATAGGGTTGACCCTTTCAGGATCGCCTCCGAAGTCCTTTATTGCATCCCTCATAGCCGCTAGGTCCACTACAGCTGGAACTCCCGTGAAATCCTGCATTATCACCCTGGCTGGGTGGAAGGGGACCTCCTTCTTGCCGGCGTATTTGAGCCAGCCCGCGGCCGATTCAACGTCGACGTCTCTAACCTTAAACCCGTCATAGTTTCTAATGACGTTCTCTACGAGAACCCTAATAGAGTATGGTAGCTTAGAATAGTCTCCTAGCCCTATTTCCTCTACGCGATGAGCCTCTATTATCTTGGCCTTGCCTAGCGGCGTCTCTATCTCACTTACAAGCTCCTTCCAGGGGGCATCACGCGGCATCCAGCAAGGCACCCGAGGGTTTGTATATGCTGAAACTAGGGATTAAAGAGAATCGTAAGTAGCTTGCCAGTGACTGCACACATGAGTTACTGGTAAGGCAGTATGCGTGTAGCAGTGGTGGGGGGAGGACATGCGGGCCTGCTAGCGTCGATAGCGCTTGCCAGGAGCGGCTACAACGTAACATTGTATGAGGAACACAGAAGGGTAGGCCGGCCTCCTCATTGCACAGGAATCGTATCTCACCGTTACGTGTCTATTCTCAGGAGAGTGGGTGTTAACCCGGAAAGGGTAGGACTACGAGCGTACCGCGGTGTAAAGATTCTAGTCAATGGAAGAGAAGTAGCGGTACTCAAAGCCCAGATATACAGGATAAACAGGGTAGCCCTAGAGGAGGAGCTACTTAGAATCGCCGAAAAAGAAGGCGTTGAAGCGGTACTAAGAGCCCAGGTAAAAAGTGTGAAACCCAATGGCTCAATAAAAGTGAATAATACGTCGTTATCCTTCGAGGGGATAATAGTTGCTGAAGGATGGAGAGCACGTCTGTTAAGGGAAGCCGGCCTCCCCGTCTCCACTCCCCTATTAGTATACGGAGTCAACTACCTATCAGGCAAAATAATTGGAAACAAAGATTATATAATTGTTGAAACTCTAGATCCTAGAGCTGAATGCTTTTTCTCATGGCGTATACCACTAGGAAACCACGTGCTAGAGGGCTATGGCTCTAAAATGAAGCCACTCAATATACCTGGTGACGCTAAAGGTATACATGGAGGAGTTATAATTCTTGGTCCCCCGAAACCCATCATATCTAATAAACTAGTCTCCTTTGGCGATGCAAGCAGGCTAGTAAAGCCATTAACTGGGGGCGGACTCGCTTCGCAAGCAGAAACCATTAACCGCTATATAGAATACCTGCATGCTGGCAGCGATGACCCGATTAAGGCTCTCTATTACGAGCAACGTCGGATAGCATCAAGACTAGCGGCTTCGTACCCGCTAGCTAGCTACATGTATGGTGAATGCGCTATAAAAGAAATAGCAAAGCTATTAAGAAGACAATCCTCAGTATTTAATATTAACTTTGAATTTGACTATCATATTAGTTTTAAAAATATAATAAATATATAAC
>JALTZJ010000049.1 GCA_027046245.1 Acidilobaceae archaeon | reverse complement strand
TCAACGGGCGTCGAGGGGTTCGACCCCCTGATAGCTGGAGGCGTTCCGAGGGGCTTCTTCGTGGCCGTGGTGGGGGAGCCAGGCACGGGTAAGACCGTGTTTAGCCTTCACTTCGCCTGGAGGGGCATAATCGAGGGCGACAAGGTCATCTACGTGACTACCGAGGAGAGTAGGGATAGCATCGTGAAGCAGGCTGCAATGTTCGGCATGGACTTCGCCCGGGCCGAGAGGGAGAGCAAATTGATAATAATTGACGCCTTGATGAAGGGGAGGAGGGATGAGTGGAGCCTCCATGAGCTAGACGTGGAGCACATGGTCGAGAAGGTAATCGAGGCGAAGAGGGCGCTAGGCTACGGGAGGGCACGCCTAGTCATCGACAGCATGAGCGCCTTCTGGCTAGACAAGCCAGCCATGGCACGAAAATACAGCTACACGGTCAAAAGGCTACTATACCGCTGGGACTTCACCACACTCGCGGTAAGCCAATACGCTATAACCACGAGGGAAGCCTTCGGCTGGGGCATAGAGCACGTAGCAGACGGCATCGTAAGATTCAGGAGGCGCATAGCCAGGGGCGAGCTACGCCGCTACGTGCTAGTCGAGAAGATGAGGCAGACCCCCCACGACCTCAGGCTCCACAGGATAGAGATACTAGACGGGAGGGGAATGAAGGTCCTAGGCCCCGTCGCCGCAAGAGCAGAAGACCTAGCAGCCGAGAGAACAGGCCTCACAAGGCTAACCCGCAAAAGAAACCCAGAAGAAGCATACTAGCAGATAATGCAATGCTATGGATGAACCCTGATTCCACGCCTTAACGCAGCTCTTCGGAGCCCCTCATCGAATGAAGCAAGGCTCGACCCTGTAGAGATAGCTAATTGTAGATATATGGCGTCATAAACCGGCATCTTCTCGCTAGCAGCGAGCTTGAAGGCTTCAAACGCTAGCGAGCTGGTCGTGTAAACCTTTATCTTGCTCTTAAATCCTTAGAAGGTCTCTAACCCCCGTAAGAGCCCTGGCCTCGTCTAGGTCCTTTATCTTGTAGGCGTGCTTCCATAGAGCATTGAGGGTCTCAGCTAAATGCAATGTCGGGTGCTGCTAGTATCTCACCATTTAATATCCAGGAGCGAGTAAGGAGCCATGCATCTTCAGAACCCTCTTCCTCTAGAACGAGCTTTGCTATGAAAGACGCATCTAACACTATCAACGCCTCTCTCTATCCTCCCTGATTAGGATAGCTGAGTTAACTTTCACCCTGCGCTTTCGTGCTTCTTCCTCTATATCATCTAGTACTTCTAGCAGTTCAAGCGTCCTTACTCGTTCTTCTAGGAATTTCCTGATCTCGTCGCTCCAGTCAACGAAGGAATACTTCTTCATCTTCTCCTTGAACTCTTTCGGTATTCTAATGGATATTACGTCGGACAAACCCGATTACACCCTTTGTATTTAGCCAGTAATACTATAGTGCTACTGTGATATTCCGTTTAAAACTATGTTATTTGGGAGGGGTCTGGTTGCCTGGAGGGTGTTTCACTCCCAGGGTAGTCGGCCGTGGCGCTTCACGTACTCTACTAGTCCTCCGACTCTCACTACTTCTAGTATGAATTGTGGCGGGGGTTGGAAGCGTTCCTCTACTCCCCTCGTCTCGTTTACTACTACGCCCTCTTCTAGGTCTACTAGTATGGTGTCGCCCTGCTGGGTTACCCTTGGGATTTCCCGGGCTACCACTACTGGGAGTCCCACGTTGACGGCGTTCCTGTAGAAGATCCTGTGGAAGCTCTCCGCTACTACTGCGCCTATGCCGGCGAGCTTTAGTAGCCTGGCTGCGTGCTCCCTGCTGCTCCCGTAGCCGAAGCCCTTGCCCGCTACTATCACGTCGCCTGGCCTGACCTTCTCGTGGAAGCCTGGTATGACCTCTGCTAGCACGTAAGGTAGTAGGGCCTTGAGGTCGTCCATCTTCTGGTACTTGTACTTACCGCTTATGATGTCGTCCGTCGTTATTCTGTCTCCTAGCCGCCAGGCCCTGCCCCTGACTCTCAAGCCACTGCCACCCCCCTCTCGAGAGCGGGCCTCTGCAGTAGCTCCCTCGGGTCGGTGATCCTGCCTGTAGCCGCGGCTGCCGCCGCTGTGAGGGGGCTCGCCAGGAATATCTTTGCAGTCTTGTGGCCCATCCTTCCAGGGAAGTTCCTATTGCTAGTGGAGACAGCGACCTCCTCCTCCGCCAGGATCCCTAGGTGGGCGCCTATGCACGGCCCGCAGGTCCCGTAGGCTACCACGCAGCCTGCCTCGGCCAGCACTCTTATCACGCCTAGCTCCTCCAAGCGCCTGTAGACCTTCCTGCTGGCGGGGACCGCTATGCACCGCACCCCCCGGGCTACTGGGTGCCTACTTAGTATCCTTGCGGCCTCAACGTAGTCCTCGACCCTCCCGTTGGTACAGCTCCCCAGGAACACCTGGTCGACCTCGAGCCCCTCGTATTCTGTCACCGGAGCGACGTTGTCCACCCTTGGTGGCGCCGCCACGAGGGGCTCCAGGCTACTCATGTCTATCGTTAACTCGTCCTGGTACCTGGCCCGAGGGCCGGGCTCCAGGCCGGGCACCTCTCTGCCATGCTCCGCGAGGAACCAGGCCTGTAGTATCCCGTCCGAGGGGAACAGTGCAGCCTTAGCCCCCGCCTCTACAGCCATGTTAGCCACTGTGAGCCTCTGGTCGACGCTGAGAAGCCTCAACCCGGGCCCCCAGAACTCTAGGGCCCTGTATATAGCTCCGTCGCCGCCGAGGGTGGAGACCAGGTGGAGCGCTAAGTCCTTGCCCGTTACCCCCTGGGGCATCTTGCCCTCGAGCCTGACCTGAAGGGGCTCGGGAACCCTCAGCCATATCCTGCCCGTCGCTACTGCGACTGCTGCATCTGTGCTGCCTACGCCCGTGG
>JALTZJ010000048.1 GCA_027046245.1 Acidilobaceae archaeon | reverse complement strand
CCAGAAATCAACACTATCACCATGGGAAGCTAATAACAATAACATTAAGTACACTAGAAACAAATAAATTTCATGGAGGAGAGCACATCAGAGTAATCACTATACTCGTAAACAAGTAAACAAACATGAATAAAAATATATATGTAACTATCTAAACTTATAAATAAGCTAGTGAGTTTATAGTTGGGATGAAGCTCCTGGGAGCCCTGATTCGGCGATTGCCGCGGGTTAGGGACGGGTTTATAGGGTTTCCTGGTTTGCGGGTTTCTTTATTTGTTGGTGTTGTGGGTTTGGGTGGTAGGAGGGGGTTGAGGCTTAGTTTGCCTAGGCCTGAGGTTGTTGAGCATGTTTGTGTTCATGTTGATGAGGAGGATGGGGAGCCTGTTTATAGGGTTGATTGTTGAATTTTAGTCTTTTTCCGGCTGTGATGTGTACTCCCCGGGTTGAGCGGGGCTTGTGTGGGCCCCGCTGTGATTGTGATTCCTTTAGCTGAGCCGTGTTTCTAGGGTTCCTGTTATTGTTGTTGTTTGTGGTTGGATGTAGGTTTTTGTTAGGGCTACTCCTAGGTATACTAGTGGGGTGTCTAGTAGTGCTATAGCAGCTTTTATTATGTATTGACTATATATCATTGCTAGTAGTATGTTTGGGGGTACCGGGTTTCCGCCTGTCGCTGCGGGGAAGATGTAGAATGCTATTGTTATGAAGAGTATAGTGTCTATTAGTTGGCTTGCTAGGGTTGAGGCGTTGTTTCTTAGCCAGAGCCATCGGCCCTGGGTCTTTTGTTTCCAGTAGTGGAATGCCCATACGTCGTGTAGCTGGCTTGCTAGGTATGCTGTTAGGCTTGCTATTATTATTCCGGCTCCCGCCCATACTACGCTCTTGTATGTCTCCTCGTCTACGGGGCTGTAAGGTGCTGCGGGGGTGGAGAGTGCTGCGATGGTGAATAGTACTGCTGCCAGCTGGGCTAGGAAGCCGGCCTTCACTATCAGGCTTGCAGCCCTCCTACCGTAGACCTCGCTGACTATATCGGTGGCTAGGAAGGTTGCCGAGTAGGCCACGACGCCTGCGGGGCCTACTAGTGTTAGGCCCAGCACTGTGAACTCGAATAGCTTGCTGCTCAGGAAGTTGGCGCTGGTCAGGCTAACTGCGAAGAGGGCTGAGAGGAGCACTAGGGGTACTATCCTCCTCTCCTCGCCCCCGGCGTTGCCTGTCAAGCCTTGAGTCCACCCCTTTGGTTTCCCTTCAAGCTGGGGCTCAAAGGTTATCTATCGTTACTCGACCTCCACCAGGGCTCTAGGCAGTTCGCGGCGCTGGGCTCTAGGGCTAGTGCAGCCTTGAGGGTTTCCTTCCTGAGGCACACGGTATCAACGCTGGGAGCGCCTATGCCTTCGAGGACACTTATGTTCCTCTCAGCGCCCCTCAAGCTGCCCTCCTGGGCCCTTGCCAGGGCGGCGGCTGCTAGTATGAGTGCCTGCACCCTCAAGTCTCTCCCGGAGGCCCATAGGGGCTCGAGGATCTCGTGTGCCTCCCAGAATCGCTCCCTCTCTAGGAGCCATAGGTAGGCTTCTAGCTTGTCATCAACCGGCGGCTCACTAGGGTCAATGGGATCTGCTAGGAGCCTCCTAGCGGCCTCCTCTAGAGCCTCTCTAGGGGCCATAGCTGCTAGCTCCACGTGGCGGCTTGCAACTCTAACGCTAGCCGGGACCCCGCCTAGGAGTCCTCTCAGCTCGCTTCTCAGGTGTGGCGCGTGGGCAGGGGTACAGCCCGGGTTGGGAGTGAATACTAGGCTCCTGGCCTCGTCGATGCTTGGAGTCAAGGGTTTGCAGCCCCTCCCCTCACACATGGATCCCGGGTTGGTGCTGGTGCTGTGGAGGGCTTACTCCTCGGGTATTTACTCTCGGGGGGCTCTGCGGCCTAGCGGGAAGAGGAGCATGGGGATCTCCTCGTCGCAGCTTGCCTCTAGTAGCTTGCATAGCTCGTCGTCGTAGAAGGCGCCTACGGCTACTGTCGCGAGGCCCAGGGCCTCCGCTGCTATGTATATGTTTTCGCCAGCGAATCCCGCGTCCCAGTGGATGTAGCGGTACGCTCTGAGCCCGTACTTCCAGGCGGTCCTAGGGTATACTGCTGTGAGGATTATCACTGCTGGGGCCTCCTCTACGTGCTCCTGGTGGAGGGCTATCCTGGAGAGGAGCCGCCTCGGGTCGCCTCTCCTAATCAGCTCTAGGCAGTGGCGGCCGGGGTGGTAGTGGTAGAGGCCGGGCTTCAGAGCCTCAACTCTGCCCGCAGCCACGTAGGCCTCTACCGGTTGAAGGGCGCCTGCGCTGGGGTAGGCCCTCTTGGGGCCTCCCCACCATGCAGTGCCCGTGACGCCCACCGCGTGGTAGAGCACCGTTGCTAGCTCCGTTAGGCTTAAGGGCTCTCTCGAGTAGCTACGCCTACTCCTCCTAAGCCTGATCGCTTCTAGAGCGTCTAGTCCCGAGGTCTTCAGGGGTTCTGGCAGAGCCGTGCAGGGGCCGCCATGTGTTAGCCAGTACTCATCTCTTTCGGGGTATGGCAGCTCTGCTCCCAGGTAGCCTGGGCCGAGTTTGGAGGCCTCGTGGTAGAGGTAGGCGAGATCGCCGCCCCTCTCCAGGGCCTTCCTAGCTCCCAGGGCTAGCCTCTCAGCGACCAGCCTGGGCAGCGCGGCAACCAGCTCTCTGAGGGCTTCAAGGGCTGCGCTGGCCACTGCGTGGCCCTCCTCAGGGTTTAAGCCTGTGAGGGGCGAGGTGTTAATTGGTGAAGACCAGGTTGGCGAGGGTCCCGGTGAAGCTGGTCTCGTGGGAGGAGATAGTTGAGTGGAGCAGGGGGCTCGCGGATAGGATAGAGGAGAGCGGGTGGCGCCCGGACGTCGTAGTAGCCGTCGCCCGCGGGGGCTTCGTGCCCGCCCGCCTCATATGCGACTTCCTAGATATAACTGACTTGCTGAGCGTGCAGAGCCAGCACTGGGTCGAGGCCGCCAGGGCAGCCCAGAAGGCTATACTAAAGTATCCTTACCGCGTCGACCTAGAGGGGAAGAAGGTCCTCATAGTTGACGACATAGTCGATACTGGTGACACACTGCTCCTAGCCAAGGAGTTCGTCGAGAGGGAGTGGGGGCCCTCAGAGACTAGGACTGCCGCGATGCAGTGGATAAGCAGCGTCGCCAAGTTCAAGCCCGACTACTACTACTTAGAGGTGAGGGACTGGGTCTGGTTCCAGTACCCCTGGACCAGGCTAGAGGATACCATGCAGTTCATAGCTAGGATACTCAGGGAGGATGAGAGGGCTAGGAGTGGCGTGAGCGAGGATGAGCTGAAGAGCATCTTCAGGGAGTGGTACGGTGTGGACCCCGAGGAGCTAGGGTTCTACTGGGAGCTGGCCCTGAAGAGGCTGAGAGAGAAGGGCGTGGTTAGGGCTGAGAACGGGAAGCTGCTGCCAAGGTGAAGAGGAGGAGGCTTCCTCCCCCCGGGGGAGGCCGTCTCCCTATTAATGCGTCATACTAGTATGTTCCTTACTCTTACCATGTAGACGTTTTCCTCGCTGCTCCAGGCGGCCTCGACTACTAGGTCGTCCTCGCCTAAGTAGCCCTGCTTTACTAGCGTTGACACCGTGGCTTTTAGCCCGTCTTCGTAGCTGTAGTCGCCTACCACCACTGGCTCAGCGCCCCAGAGGTGTCTTATTCCCCTCTCTACGGCCTCGCTCGGGACGCCGACGTAGAAGGGCCTGCTTGGCCTGAAGGAGGCTATTCTGGCTGCTAGTCTCCCGCTCTTGCTGTAGACTACTAGTGTTGCTCCCAGGCTCTCTACCATCTCTACGAGGCCTCGTGCTAGCTTGTAGAGGCTCCCTCGGGGCTCTGGGATCCACGGGCGCCAGCCGCTGGCGTAGAGGTAGTTCAGCGCCTTACTGCTCGCTCTTACCATCCAGTACACTGCCCTCGCCGGGTAGCGGCCTACTGCTGTCTCGCTGGTGAGCATGAGGCCGTCCACCCCCATGTTGACGGCTTCGTATATATCTACTATCTCGCTCCTAGTGGGTATCGGCCTCTCTATCATGCTCTGGAGGAACTCCGTCGCCATCACCACGGGCTTGTACTCCCTGCGAGCGGCCTCAACTATCTTCTTTACAACCATGGGTAGATCGTCAAGGCTGTAATGCATCCCTAGGTCGCCTCTAGCCACTACTACGCCGTCGCTGGCCTCAGCTATCTCCCGGGCCCTCTCAACGCCTCGAGGCGTCTCTATCTTGGCAAGCACCCTCGCCTGAGGAGCTCCTGCGCGGCGCAGGAGGCTCCTGACCAGCTCCACATGCTCTGGGCCCCGCGTGTAGCTGAGGAGTACGTGGCTGAATCCCCTGGAGGCGGCGTATCGTATGCTCTCCTTGTCCTTCTGAGTCACCATAGGCATCTCCGGCTCCTTGCCGCTGATGACGACACCTTTCCTAGGCCCTAGTAATCCGCCCTCGACGACGCGGGCCCTTGCTAGGAGCCCCTCGACCGACTCGACTTGAAGCACTATCTTGCCGTCGTCAGCTAGGACGGTGTCGCCCTCCTCTAGCACGTCAAAGAACTCTCTAGCGTCGACAGGCACATCCCCCTGGCCTAAGCCCAGAGTGACTATTGAGCCCTTCTCGAGCCTCACGGCCTCACCATTACTAGTCCTAACCCTAGGCCCCTCCAGGTCTCCCATCAAGGCAGCCCTTACGCCTGCCTCCCCCTCAGCCCTCCTAGCTATAGAGACCAGCTCGTCCCACTCACCCGGACCTCCATGACTGAAGTTGACCCTGAAACCGGCAACCCCCAGGCCCAGCATGTGACGCACTACACCTGGATCCCTAGTGGCGGGGCCCAGGGTAGCCACAACCTTTACAAGGCCCCGCCTCAAAGCAGGCCCGCCTCCCTAAGCCTCCTCACTATAACTCTCTCCTCGTCGCCGAAGAGCGATGCAGCCTCAAGCACAGCCCTCTTATCGATACTGAGCTTCCCCCTCTTGACTAGCCTAGCTATTTCCTTTAACCTCTCCAAGTCGACGCCCCGACCGGCGTGGGCCTTCAAAACTACATGATCCTCTAGCCTCACCATACGAACCCTAACACCATCGACCCTAACCCTCTCAGCTCTCTCAAGCATCTCGGGAGGCACATAGAAATCGTGGAGATTATCGTAAAACTCAACAGGAACCTCCTCACCCTCAAACCGGGCGACAACTCGGGGAGTCCCAATCCAGGTCTGGCCAACCACCCACCCAAACTCCTCAGCCAACAACCGGTACTCATCCTCAAACAAGGGACTAGGCTCCTCACCAAACACATCAACATCCTCCCCTAAATCCTTGCTGCCAAGGGCGAGCTCTACCACAGTACCCCCGATCACAGTAAACCTGAACCCCCTGTCAAGCAGCAGCCTAACCACGCCACTGAAACCCCTACGAGACACCAATATACAAGGCACCCCCTCAGAATAACACCCCAAACCCCGAAGGATAATAAAGCGCAGCCGAGAAAACAAGACACAATCGGCAGGAGCGCCGGGGTGGCCGAGCGGCCCAAGGCGGCGGGCTCGAGGTGGCATAATAGGAGGGGAGCCCAGGGGTTTGCCGCCGCACGAGAGACCCGTTGCCCCGCGAGGGGCGCGCGGGTTCGAATCCCGCCCCCGGCGCCAGGGTGGGGCCGTCGTCTAGCCTGGCTAGGATGCGGGGCTTGGGACCCCGTGGTCCGGGGTTCAAATCCCCGCGGCCCCACCACTACTAGAACCGCTAGAGTAGCAGCCCTTCTACCTCGTCAGGTTTAACAACATGCACGTTAAGAGGCTCGAGTTTCTCTATGATATAGTCTTTCTTATTCCAAGTCAAGATATATACCGTTCCAATTCTTAATGCAGATCGTAAATAAAGTGCTGCTGCAACAAAAGGCCATCTTTATAATCTTTGACTAGTTTTATTACATTTATTTTTATTAAATATATATTTGTCTCGGCCTTCTCCAGCAGGATAACGTTAATCATGGCAAGTAACTGAAACATTAAAAATATAAATTCATTCCTTATATTTTGTAATCTTTTGGATCGTGCATCTCTTCTCTTTTAGCTCTCCTTCTCACAAGCTCATCTGTAACATTAAATACTTCTTCAATTGACTCTTCAGGAGCGTAGATTTTAAAATTTCTGGCCTTTAGCTTTAATAGCACTTCCCTAGTATACCCTTTATCTTTCAAGAGAGCAGATATTAGTATATTTGGTATCTATAACTATTGCTATATTCCCAGCAACTGTGAATCTATATTCTCTTGCCTCGTCGATAAATTGCTCCTCCTTACAGCATTCTCTACCCTTTTCTTTAGTTTTTCTTCTAATTTCTTTTTCAGACATTCAGCTTCATCCTCCGATAATCCTGCTTTATTTATATATAATTTAATTAAATCATATTTGATAAGTTCAGATATTTCCTTGATAGTTTTTCCGTCTATCTCTATATCTATAGCTGGCGTCTCGATTTCAATTTTTATTTTTTTCTAGTTTTGATCTTTTTCAATGTATTCATTCACCTTCCTTGTAATATTTATTTTATTAAGATTGAAACCTCTACTATAACTCTGCTGCCTCTAATACTCTTAACTCTTTACCCCTTTCAATACTCTGTTTCCATTATATTTCGGTTTAGGAGTTAAGGCCTCTGATTTAACAGTTGATATTCAATTTGACTTGTGTAACGCCTTTCAGATACATGTCTTTGAAGCCTTTCATGCTTGCCTCCCAGAAGCATAATGCCTCCCCTAGGCTTCTTATTGGGTCGGTGCAGTCAGAGGACTCCTCGTATTGTAGGGCGCTTGCCTCTATGGGTTGAAGGCCCTGCATTATTGGCTTTGCTTCCACTTTGATTAGCCCTATACCCTCTCTTAGGTGTTGGGTGGCGTCTGGGCTGGCGCTGCAGATTATGCCTATTGCTTCCCCTGAGGGGCAGCCGTTGCCTGCTACGAGTGATGCCCTGCAGCCGTTGTCAGCGAGCTTTGTACAGTAGCCCCTCACCTTTGCTGGTATACATGAACCCGTGGCCCCTGTTATCCCCGCTTCTTTGAGGCGTTCTGGGTGGAGTAGGTGGGCGTATAGGAATAGTAGTGTGGGTTTGCCCTTTGAGCCTAGCCGCAATGCCGTGCCTACACCCCCGTGTTGGTAGACTGTATGGATATACGTGTATAAACGTCCCTGTTAACCCTGGCAGCGGCCTCCTATCTTGGCCGGACGGTGTTCTGGGTTGAGCTGGCTCGATGGGGTTAGGATCCTTATACCTATAACCATGGAGAAGGTCTACCTAGATAATGCGGGGGCGGGCCCTCTTAGCAGGCCGGTGATAGATGCTGTAGAACGCTTCCTAGGCTTGTGGGCCGAGAGGGGGGAGCCGTGGGACGAGGCGCTCGAACATATAGTCGAGGCTAGACACCTCTTCGCCGATCTCATAGGGGCCTCGCTTGAAGAGGTAGCTGCGGTCCCCGGAGTCACATACGGGTACAACGCTCTCCTGTCAAGCCTCCCCCTGAAGGGCGGCAAGGCAGTTGCAGGACCTTACAACTTCCCCACGACCTACTATAGCCTCCACGGCCTCAGGCGCAGGGGGCTCCTCAGCGACGTGGTAATCCTAGACTCTCGGGAGCCCGGGCCCGGCCTGGAGGACTGGGAGAGGGCTATAGATGATGAGACCGTGCTTGTAGTGGCTGACGCTGTTAGCTGGGTGACAGGGTACGAGGAGAACCTGAAGGAGCTTGCAAGGATAGCCCACGAGCACGGAGCACTGCTAGTAACGGACGCCTTCCACCTGGTAGGAGTGAAGCCCGTGGACGTGAAGAAGCTAGGGGTAGACGCTCTCCTCACGGGCAGCTACAAGTGGCTAATGGGCCCCCACGGCGCGGGCTTCACATACGTCTCCAGGGAGCTACTCGACAGGCTAGACCCCATGCTCTCTGGCTGGATGGCGGTAGAGGATAGCGTGATAGAGCGGATGCATAGAGGCGAGAGACTATTCGAGAGGCCCTTCGACACGAGGAGCCTGAGGCCGGCAAGGGATGCCAAGCTGCTAGAGTGGGGCACATGGCCCGCGGTAGCATTCGAGGGCACCCTAGCAGCGTTGAGGCTCCTAAGGGAGTACAACGCCCCCGACCGCTACGAGAGCCATACGGGCAGGCTAGTCGAGAGGCTAATAGACGGTCTAGAAGGGCTAGGCTACGAGGTCATCACACCCAGGGATAGAAGAGCGGGCATCGTAGTCTTCAGGCACAGGGATCCCTACGAGCTAGCAGCCCGGCTAGCGGTGAAGGGGGTAATTGTGAGCCCGCGGCCAGGCAGAGTAAGGGTTTCACCCCACTTCTACAACACAAAAGAAGAGATCGACATACTCCTAGAAGCACTCAGCCCCCCGAGGAAGTAGTATAACTAGAAGAATAATGTCGATAAAACAATTTAATACCCATCACATCCATGCCAAGAAAATAACGGGTATTCATGCGCAATGAACGCCGAGTTAAAAGATAAGCTACTCAATGCCGTAAAAGACCTTGAAAGGCCTGTGAAGCGCAGGACAGCCGCTAAAATAATACGGCAAGCACTAGAAGACAATCCACACGCAGCCCTGAGGATACTAGAGGAGATACTAGCCAGCGGCCTAGTAGGAGACGGGAGCACAGAAAACCTAGTAGAGATTCTCAGGGATAGCCTGAGTGATGCCAGAATTAAGCAGTCCCTAGTGGAGCTGCTACTCAGTGGAGAAGCCGATCTAGTGGCTGAAGCCACACTATATATAGACGCGGAGACTAGGGAGAAGCTGCGGGATGCCTACAGGAAGGCGCAGGCCCTAAATGCACCCATAAAGCTGGATCCCGAGGAGATAGCAGACAACCCCTACTCATTCATAGAGAGAGTGGAGACCTACGCTGCTAACACTGAAGTAGTATCACGCCTAGAGCCGCCTACACGAGGCATAGCCGAGAAGCTCCTCTCCCTCGCCCCAACACAGCATCCTAGACTCACGACACTGGAGGCTTCCGCCGCTAGCAGCCTACTAGATCTCCTACAGCCCGGCGAGGTCGAGGAGCTTCTCTCGAGGCTAAAGTCTAGGTACTGGCTCTCAGGCGACTGCAGGAGCCTCTACCTAGAGGCTCTGAAGGCTGCGCGGGGCCGTGAGGGGCTGGACGCCCTTACTAGGGCCCTTACTGGAGGAGGCGATCTCCTAGAAGTTATAGCTGGTGATAGGCTAAGTAGTGACGAGTTGAAGAGGCGTTATTCATCTCTGTACCTGGCTAGGCGAACATTCAAGAAGAACCCCTCCTCCGAGGGTGGCGCCTATAGCGTTGCATGGGATCCCAGTGGAAGGAAGATAGCCGTAGGGCTCTACGACTCCTTTATAGTCATTGATGAGGATGGTGACGTTCTTTGGAGTAAGAGCGGTAAATGGGATGACACAGTTGACTCGGTAGCGTGGAGCCCTGATGGAGAGGTGATTGCGGCTGGAGGAGGCAGTCACCTCCGCCTCTTCTCCTCTTACAGCGAGAAGGAGCTAGCAAACGCACGGCTACTAAAGGACTCTCTCAGGCCTATCAGGAGTGTTTCCTGGAGCCCCGACGGCTCTAGGCTGGCAGTCGCTAGCGGGGGCGGAGTGGTTATCCTTTCCCGCGAGGGGGAGGAGCTGTGGAGTGTCGATGGGCTAGGCGATTATGCGTGGAGCGTGTCGTGGAGCCGCGACTTAGTAGCGGTGGGCGTGGACGGGGACGTAGTGGTTCTAGATAATACGGGTAACATCGTGTGGCGTAGAAGGGGGCCGGGGGGCTTTGTTAAGAGCATCTCCTGGAGTCCCGAGGGCAATAGGCTAGCAGCCGCTGCTAGCTGGTACGCTAAAGGCGTTCACGGAAGGGTCCTGGTATTCACGGACTCAGGCGAGGAAGCCGGCCGTAGCCTAGATCTCCGCGACTACGTCTACTCGGTTGCTTGGAATCCTAGCGGTACGAGGATAGCTGCTGGTTTGTACTCCGGCGTTGTTGCTGTGCTGGATCGTGAAGGGGTTCAACTGTGGAGTAAGATCGTGCTAGTCAGTCGCCTCCGTAGCCTCGCGTGGAGCCCTGAGGGGGCTAGGATTGCTGTTGCCTCCTCTAGCAGTGTAGAGGTGCTGAGCCCTGCGGGGGAGAAGTGCAAGGTAGAGGCTAGGTGCGGCGGCGTTAATGATTGCCTGTCGCGGTTATCGAGGCTTATCGACAAGGCTATTGCCCCCAGCAATTTTGACGAGGTCATACGTAAGATATACTATGACGATGTGGCTGTGGAGCTAGCTGAGAAGCTAAGTAGACTCACGTGGATGAGTGTACCCCAGATGCTTGGCTTCATTTACGATGGTGTAGAGGAGCTTGGAGATGAGAACGTGAAGACCGTGGTTAAGGAGCTTCTAGACACGCTCAAGAGCAAGCCGGCTGTAAAGAAGCATCGTGAAGTTAGTAGGCTACTCTCGACTCTAGAAGAGCTGGAGGAGTACCGTGAGTGGAGATTCATTGAGGCCTCTGCTAGAGCCCTAAAAGACTGGATAGAAGCCTCCGAGAACACCGAGGAGTTCCTCAAGAAGGCTGTCAGTGTCGCGATAATTGGTAGTCTCGCTGAGGGCGTGTACAGCGCTTGTAAAATCCAGGTGTGTAACAAGTCTAACGTGCCGCTTAAGGCTGTGCCTATAGGCTGTTCTGAGAATGTTGAGTGCGCGGTCCTAGACCAGGAGAGTAAGCTGCTAAAACCAGGTGGGTGCCTTGAAGCTAATGCAACGCTCAAGATAGACACCCCCGGAAGCGTGCCCCTCGATGTCACCGTTAAAGTGTGGATACCCGGCATAGATGAGGAGAATGAAGTTGCCGTCAAGACTATAGCCATGGTAACGCCGCGGCAGGCCCCGCAACTAGCTGGCCCCCGTGGAGGACAGCTTAGGGCGCGGCCTGTAGTGGAGCCCCTGAAGGAGGATATTAGCCCGTGGCTCGCGGATATCACTGGCCTCCGCGTTGGTGGTTTAGTGGAGGGTTATGGCTGTAGCGGCGGCGGCTCCGCTGATCTAAGCGAGGTGCTGGGCGAGGGCTGGAGGGGGCTCGGGTGCTGCCTCCTCGGCTGCGGGGGCTGGGGCTGCGCCTACCGCTGCCACGGCGCCCCTATTAGCGGTGGGGAGCCGGTGGTTGTCAAGGTGCCCGTCAACCTGAGGAGCGTGGTTGAGGAGGGCGTGCTGCCTAGCGTGAGCGAGAGGCTGGTGAGGAGCTACCTGAGGCGTGTGGAGGCTGTGGCGGCCCTCATGAAGCCCGGCCACCCTGGGATAGTGAGGCTCCTAGCCTACTCCAGGAACGCGCCCGTCATGGTCTACGAGTACGCAGACCAGGGCTCACTCCAGTGGCAGCTAGACCACGGCTGGCAGCCCGGGCTGAGGGAGGCACTCACCGTTGGAGCCGTGCTGGCGGACGCCCTCCGCTACATCCACTCGAGGGGAGTAGTCCACGGCGACATAAAGCCGGCTAACGTCTTCCTAAGGAGGGGCACGCCGAAGCTAGGCGACTTCAGCGGCGTAGTAAAGCTCCTATCAGCGGTCTCCTCGAGGAGCGGCTTGCCAGGTCACTACACCCCCGGCTGGAGGGCCCCAGAGCAGGTCTACAGGGACCTCATGCTAGCGGCCAAGAGCAGGGGCCTAGAGAACAGGGCAGACGTGTACCAGCTCGGGAACCTCATACTATACCTGCTGACAGGCGAAGCAGTAGACGGATCAGAAGCAGATTCAACCCTAGAGGAGGTCCTAGGCCTAGTAGAGCCCGAGGACGTGAAAGGGGTGCTAGCGGCTATGCTCGAAGTTGATCCTGTAAAGAGGATTAGTAGTGAGGAGGCCTCGAAGCTGCTTGCAAAGCTTCTAGCCAAGTATTCAAGCATGTAGCCTGGCTGCTAAGGGGAGGGGCTGAGGATAACTGTTATTAAAGTTTTGCTCCTCCCTGGGCTACTCTCGCGGCTTGCACCCGGCCTTAACAGTGCCACTCCCCGATGCCGGTTTCTGGTGTGTACGGCTGCGGGGTGGTGTCGGGGTCTTGCCTGTTCCGGTAGAGAAGTTTGATGTCGTGGTTGTTGGCGCGGGCCCTGCTGGCAGCGCTGCTGCGTATGTTCTAGCAAAGGCTGGCCTGAAGGTTGCGTTGATTGAGCGTGGTAGGGGCGCTGGTAGTAAGAGCCTCTTCGGCGGCAAGGTATACGCTCAGCCTTTGAGAGACGTGTGGCCCGACCTTGATAGGAAGGCTCCTATTCACCGCTGGGTTACGCTTGAACGTTTCAGTTTTCTCAGTAGTGGTAGGATGGCCACGTTTGAGGTTAGGCTTGGTAGGAGTGTGGCCTTCACTACTCACTTGCCCGAGCTTGTTAAGTGGATGGCTGGCAGGGCCGAGGAGGCTGGCGCCCTACTGATAGACGAAGTCGTTGTTGACGAGATAGTGGTTAAGGATGGCAGGGTTGTAGGTGTGAGGAGCGGGGGCGACGTTGTAGAGGCTGATATCGTTATTGATGCTGAGGGTGTTAACAGGTTATTACTTGAGAAGCTCGGGTTGGCTGATCCCCCGGACACGGGTAGGCTCGCCCTTGGCGTTAAGGAGGTTATACGTCTGGGCGATAAGGTTATCGAGGAGCGTTTTGGCCTAGGCAAGGGAGAGGGCCTAGCATGGATTCTTGCTGGTGACGTCACCCGAGGGCTCCCGGGAGGCGGCTTCATCTATACCATGAAGGACACGGTGAGTATAGGAGTGGTTCTACGGGTAGCTAGCGCGGTGGAGGCTGCTGAGGGCGGGGCGCTTAACGAGCATGTATCTCGCCTCGTTGAAGCACTCCGACTCCACCCTCAGCTGCATCGCTACTGGAGCGACGGCGACGTCGCAGAGTATGGTGGCCGGCTAACGATTGAGGGGGGCCTGGGCTACGTGCCTAAGAGGCTCTACTGGAATGGGCTTCTCGTCGTGGGAGACGCTGCGGGCCTACTACTAAACACCGGTTATACCATACGCGGCGTCGACTTCGCCGTCGCTAGCGGCAGGATGGCGGCTGAGACAGTGCTGGAGGCGCATGCACGCGGAGACTATAGTGAGGACTCACTTGCAGGCTATGAGAGGCGCTTGAAATCTAGTTTCGTGTGGCGCGAGCTGGTACGCCACAAGACCATAGACGAGGTAATGAGCGATCCCTGGTTCTTCAGGGCTCTGCCAGAGATCGTCGCCAGAGCAGCGGCTAGCATGTTCGAAGCAGACTACGAGGAGCCCACGCCGCTGGAGGCCTTCTTAGACGCACTGAGGAGTCAGGGCACGCCGCTAGCGCTAGCCCTAGCCAAGCTGCTCAAGGCTGCACGCGTATAAGGCGAGCGCAGCGGCTAACCGGGGCGCTGCTAAGGCTGTTAAATGGGAAAGCTGTAGACCCCTAAAAGTCTGGAACCCGGGTAAAGCTGGTACCCCAGGGGTCAGCCTGGGATGCTGCTTAGCGACCGCGATATTAAGGCTCTACTGGCGCTTGGGGATCTCCGGATAGAGCCTCTACGCGATGACACCATACGTGAGAACGGTGTCGACCTTAGGCTCTCCCGGGAGTTCTGCAGGCTCAGGCAGAGGGTTGACGTGGTGCTCGACCCAGACAGCCCCGGGGATCCCAGGGAGTTCTATGAATGCGTCGAGGCTGAGAGCATTGTGGTTAGGCCGGGGGAGAGGCTGCTGGCTGTGACGGAGGAGGAGGTATCTCTTCCAGGCTACCTAGCAGGCCTTGTGATGCTGCGGAGCACCTGGGCTAGGACGGGGCTCTGGGTTCCGCCCACAGTGGTTGACGCTGGCTTCAGGGGGCAAATAGTCGTGGAGCTAATGGGCAGCAGTTTCCCGGTGAAACTCAAGGCTGGCACCCGCTTCCTACACCTGGTCTTCATAAAGCTGGTGACGCCCTCGTCGAGGCCCTACAGTGGGGATTACCAGGGTCAGAGGGGTGTGAGGCTGCCGAAGTTCTTCAAAGCCGGGTCTACCTGAGGTTCTCTCTTATTACTCTCAAGGCGTTCTCGTGGGTTACAGCGTTTATCTCGCTGTCGCTTAGCCCGGCCCGCTTCAGCTCCTCCACTAGCAATTGTAGCTTGTCCACGGATTCAAGGCCCTCTGGGGGCCTTATCCCTGGGATGCCGTGAAAGTCTGTCCCTATCGCTGGCAGAGTCTTCCCATAATTCTCTATAATCTCTTTTATCTGGAGTGCCACATCTTGTATAGTTGGGTGCCTGTCCCTCCTTATGTTGGGGCTTATAAGGCTGACTCCGAAGACTCCGCGGTTCCTTGCTAACGCTTCTAGTACGTCGTGAGGGGAGTTACGGGGGGTGTCTACCCAGCTTCTTAGGTTTCCATGGCTTAGCATCACTGGGTTCTTGCTGACACTTATAGCCTCAAGGGCTGCCTTGTCGCTGGCGTGAGCCACGTCTATTATTATTCCTAGCCTGTTAGCCTCCCTGATTAATTCCTCGCCCCGGGCCGTGAGCCCGTAGTCCTTGCGTGTGACGCAGCTAGCCGCGTACTGGTTGTCATAGTTCCAGGTGAGGCCCAGACTGCGGAGCCCTAGTTTGTAGAGGAGCTTTAAGTCTAGAGGGTCTAGTATGGGGTCTGCCCCCTCCATGTGGAGTATGAAGGCAAGCCTGTAGCCCCCATTATGAACCGCCTCTGCTGCATGCGACTCGCGTTCAACTATTACTGCTCCAAGCTCCTCTGCTACGCTATAGATCGTCTTTACCTGGTCCAGTAGTAGCAAGCGGGAGCTAGCGAATGAGGGGTAAGCCGGGCCCTCGCCCCCAGCACTTTTAAGCCCGTAGACCTCTACTGCCGGGAAGATTGCAACGAATACTAGCCTAACATTACCCTTCCTCCACTTAGGTAGGTCTGCTTGCCTGCCGGGCAGGTCGTCTGCAAGGCTTCCCCAGGGCTGGCCTGCTCCCATGGATTGCACGTAGAATGCTATATCCTCGTGTAGGTCTACTATGGGAGGCTTCTCCAGTGCCCAACCACCCCCAGCTTATGTACTGACTAGTTCGGCTTCAAACGTCTTCAAGGAGCAACCCGCTTCTGTAAAGATTGAGAGGTGGTTCCTCGGGGTTGACTGCTTCCAGGAGGCTCGATAAGGCTGAGAGGCTCATAGCGTGGCTCGCCGGTAATCAGGGAGTGGCGGGCCTCGCCTTTGCCATAGCATTCAGAGGCGAGGGTGTCGGGTTTGAGGGCTACATAGGTTATGCCAGGCTTAGTCCTCCCGAGGCGCTAGGGCCTGGTCATGCCTTTCCTATGGCCAGTATAACTAAAACCCTCACTGGCTTACTTGCCGCTATCCTCGACCGGCAGGGGCTATTAACCCTTAGAGAGCCTGTAGGCCCCTTACTGGGCCTCGATCTCTCCGTTGACGGCGTCGACCTCACGATGGAGCACTTGCTTAGCCATACTAGCGGCGTTCCTGCCCTGGGTTACGCGGAGGCCTTGATAAGGGGGCTTCACTTCGGTTACAGGCCTTGGAGGCCCTTCACCGAGCCGTGGCAGGTTGCTAGGTATTTTGAGGACGCCTTGAAGCGGGGAGCTGCTGTTGCCCGGCCGGGTGAGAGGTTCTTCTACTTGAATGAGGGCTTCGTGATCGCTGGTCTCGCCATGGAGGCTGTTACGGGCAAGGATTATCGCAGCCTTGCTAGGGAGGAAGTGCTCGAGCCTCTAGGCCTTGAGAAGGTGTTCTTCTTGGGCGAGGAGCCTCGATTGCCTGTCGCTGAAGGGCATATAGCTGGTGGCGAGGGCCGGGGCCTGAGGCCGGCGTACCCCCCTCCCGGCATACTTGCTGATGGGGGTATGATTGCGAGTGTCCGGGACCTAGCTGTCTATGGGCTCGTGTTTGCACGTTCATATGAGGAGTTCGGCGAGGCTGTTGACGTACAGGTTAGGCCGCGGGTAGAGGTTCCGTGGCGCGTTACGGGCCGTGACTACTACGGGCTAGGTATAGCTGTCCATGAGGGCTTCCTGGGGGGCGTACTAGTTGAGCATGGCGGCAGCTTGCTGAGCCATAACAGCTGGCTTGGGGTCCATGTGGATGATGGGGTTAGCGTGGCCGTAGCTGTCAACAGCCCGAGCAGGCTACCCCAGATAGCCGGACTCGCCCTCCTCGCCGACCTCGCGGGCGTTGACCCCTTGAGTCTCGAGCCAGTTGCTGTAGCTGCGTCCCTTTCAGCGCTAGAGGGCGAGTACACTGGCTTCGACGGAAACTACTCCGCCAGGCTGGTCTCGCGGGGCAGCTATGCGGAGCTAGATCTTGCTGGTGACAGGGTGCCTCTCCTCCCCGTCGAGGCCAATTGCAGGAGAGTCGTCTTCGAGGCCCCTGCTAGGCTTGGCAGGGTTACGGTAGAGGCTAGGCTGGGAGATGGAGCTGCAGTACTGGTCTATGACAGGTACGTGTTGCGGAAGCCTCTCATCGGCGCTCTTCCATGCTAAAGCACTTCTGATGCTAGCTCCGATAACACCTTTTTAACCCTAGACTCGGCCATCACCTGGAGGCTTCGGAAGGCCTCGTCTAGGCTGGCAGACTCGCGCGCCATACCAGTTTCTTGGGGCCTCCTGGGCAGGGGCCGGGGCCTGCCGTCTCGTCCTATGTGGACCATTCGGAAGAACGCTCTAGCCGCTGTCCTGTACTCCTCGGGTCTGCTGGCTCTATACGCCTTTACTCGCACCTCCACTAGTAGGCTGCTCCTGCCTGCCCGCACTACCGAAGCAACAGGTTCTATGACTTCCCCGACTCTTATGGGGGATATGAAGTCGCTTGAGAAGACGCCGCCTGTCACTACGACTCCTCCAGCGCAGCCGGCAGCCGTTATTGCTGAGAGCTCGTCTAGGGTGAAGAGCAGGCTTCCCGCATGCATTATGTCGTACGCCACGCTGTCCGCCGGGTTTACAAACCTCCTAGACTCCCTGGGGGCGCAGTCGACCCCTGACAAGGGGAGCCCCGAGGATGCGAGGCTCCCTTTAGACTCGATTCTCCACCTCCTCTGGCTGCTACCCCTTAGCTCCCTTGAAAGGCTCCAGGCCTCGGAGCCGCCGGGGCCTGGCTCGAGGCATACACCCATAGGCCTCGGCCTGAGGCTGCCGTCGAGGGCCACCATGGTTACGTGAGCCGCGGCCGCGAGCCTCCTTCCATGGGAACCCTCGGCCACGGCCGCCATGCCTACCTCAAGACTACTCCTCCCAATGAAGCCCACCCACGAGAGAACGTCCAGATGCTCGCCCACGAATACAGGGGTTAGGAGTGCTAGGAAGTCTATGCCAGCCAGGGCTGCATAGCCTCTAGCAACCCTAGCCGCTGCAACGCTAGCAGCATCTACAAGCCAAGATATCATAGTGCCTCCATGGAGCACACCTAGGGCATTGGCATTGAACTGGTTCACCACGTGGAAGGAGTGAATCAGGGTATCCCTAACCGTGATCCTACGACATTCAGAGGCCAAGACGCCAGGACACCCCTCCATTATGAAGGAGTAGGATAAGCGCTCTGAAGGGTGGAATCCCTTTGAAAACCGAATTGAAGGATTATACCGTATGGAGCCTGGTTAAATAGCGTATCGTAAATGTGAAATGTAGAGAGTCGAGGCGAGGCGCGTGTATTGATGGGGAGTCGTGGAGAAGAGGATTTACGTGATTACCTGTTTATGCCGCCTCGGCGGCCTCTTCCTTAGCCGCTAAGACGACTACTTCTCCTCCTGCTTCCCTTATCTTGGCTACTGCTCTCTCGCTGGCTAGCGGAACTATCACCTTCAGCGGTTGGGTCACCTTTCCTTCTCCTAGGAGTTTGGCTACTCCAAGCGCTGTTAGATCGACGACTATCATGCCGTTCTCTGTTCTAGCCTCTCCTTTCTCCTTTAGTAGCCTAGCTATCTCGTCTAGCTCTCCCACGTTGATGGAGCGCAGCTTCATGCCAATTCTTATCCTGGGCGGGTTGAAGCCGTGTTTGCCGTACCATGTCGGAGCGTACTTGAGGGTCCAGTGCCAGCCGTGCTTGCCGAGGCCTGCCGCTCCGTAGCCTCCTTTGCTGCCGCTCTTCCTGTGCTGGCCTATCCTGCCCCAGCTCATAGTGCGGGTTCTGCCCCTTAGCTTCCTGCTCTTCTTCCTCCTCCTGACGACCATTCCCCGGCTTCACCCCCGAGATGCTAGATCATGCGGAGCACCAGCTCGTTTATAGCAGTGCCCCGGTAGCCTAGTTCGCCTCCGTCACCGTAGTGCCTCTTTATGCTGCCCTTGAACCCGCCCTTTGGCGGGTGTAGGCGGAAGAAGGGTTTCACACCCTTCTCCTCAAGCTTGTTATAGTGTATCTCGCCTGCTAGTAGTTTCCTGGCGAGCTCTGGTACGCCGCCTATGAGTCCTAGGTTCCTCATCACCCACTCGTCTGTCAGGGGCTTGTCGCCCACGATCCTTCCCCTGGTGTATAACAGTTTAATTAGGGGCTCCTCCTCTATCTCGCCGAAGGTCGCCCAGTTCTCTACCTTTTTTAGCATGCCCCATATGCCGGGGACGCTGCTGTGGTATAGTGCTGCGGCGAACTTCTGCCTGAGCCTGAGTAGGTAGAGTGTTTTCTCCACGTCTGGGTGGACTCCGCTCATGCCTCTGAGCCTTATGACCAGGTATAGTTTGCCCTCTGCCAAGGCTCACCTCCCCCAGTCAAGCGGCGTCACGAACCTGTAGGTGTTCCTGAGCGCCAGGTAGGTTGCGCGGGCGAAGTTGTAGCTGGTCCTCGTCTCGCCCTTGGTGAAGGTCCATACGTCGCTTATCCCGGCGAGGCGCAGCACTGTCTTGGCTACGTCGCCTGCCACGAGTCCTGTGCCCTTCGGGGCGGGCTTTAGTATGACCTCTACGCTGCCGCTCTTGCCCCTGACTGTGAAGGGCACGCTATGCGGCTCTCCGCAGGTGCACTCCCAGCTGCCGCAGCCCCTCCTAACAGGGATAATGTTGAGCTTCGCGTTCCTCAGGGCCTTCTCTATGGCGAAGCGGAACTGCCTGGCCTTGCCCTTGCCGAGGCCCACGTAGCCGTTCCTGTTGCCCACGACGACGACGGCCCTGAACCTTGTTATCCTGCCTGCGTCGGTCATTTTCTGCACTATGCTGACGTCGATTACCTCGTGCTCCAGGCCCGGAAGCAAGAAGTCTACTATTTCGGGTTCAAGTATGGGCAGGTTCATCCGGAAGATCTGCTCTATACTCGTTATCTTGCCCTCCTTCACGAGCCTGCCAGTGAGGGTTCTAGGCTGCCACTCCTCAAGGCCTCGCGGCTCCACCGCCTCCTGAGCCATACCCTCTTCACCCCCCTACGCTACTGTGCTTGGGAGGCTTCAACTTCTGCCTCCGCCTCCGTGCCTGCCTCCTGGAGTACGTCTGCATACTCGGCTTTTATCCTAGCGAGGACTTCCTCGAAGTGGCTCGGAAGCTCCTCGGGCTTCAAGCCCCTTTCTAGGTACTTTGAGAACTGCCTCTGATAGAATTCTGGGTCCTCCTCCGCCAGCCTCTTAGCCCACTCCGCTATGTGCTCACACCTTATCCTGTCTTCCTCAGGCAGTATCTCCTCCCCGTAGGGTATGCTTACGCCAGCATCTACGGCTCCCTTTAGCACAGCGAAGACTCTGCTCCCCCTGTCAGGCGCATGCAATCCTATATCCAGGACAGCCTCTTTTATGCCCTTCTTCAGGGCCCTGGCGCCGGCTAGGAAGCCTACTAGGTAGGCTGCACACGTGTTGTTAGTGTCCCCCTTCCATCCGTAGAGCTTCACAAGCTCCCTGCTATGAGCTGCTGCCAGGGTGTGGTCACCCTCAATCCTGGCCTCTACGAACTGTGCTATGACATGCTTATTCGTCTTCCTGGCTACCAGCCTCACCTTGCCACTCTTTATCATCTTGAACCTCTTGTAATAGTTAGTCTTGCCCTCCCTCCTCCTACGCCAGGGAACCCTATATCTAGGCCCGTGCCCCATCCATGTTCACCTCCCGGGTTATGCCTCTGCCTCCTTTAGTATGCCCCTGTCTATCATGTACCTGCGGAGGCTAGCGAGGTCCCTGAACGTGCCTCCCTTCGCCAGCATGTAGAGCCTCCTATAGGTGCGTCTGTCTATTACGCCCTTATCCCTTAGATACCTCAGGTACCTCCTGATCTTCCTTATCCTGTGCATCCAGTCCTCCTTCGGGTCTAGCCTAGCAGTGGCATGGCCCTTCCTCTTACCGTAGCCCCTCCTCCTACCCTTCCTCCTCTGCTCGTGCCTCACCTTCGAGGCGTGACCATGGATTCCACGCTCTGGGACAACCCTAATTATGCCCCTCTTGACCAGCGCTAGCACGTCCCTCCTAGTCACTGCAGCCTCTATCTCCTCCTTGAACTGGGGATCAGGGTTTATCCAGATCCTCTTCTCGCCGACGCCGAGCGCCTCCGCCGCGAGCCTCCTCTGGAAGCTGTAGTCGCTCACTACACCTCACCCCTCTCCGAGTCCCCCTTCACCCTTTCAGGGCTTGATACCCCTAGCGTTGGCTACCCGGAAGCCCTTCTCCCTCGCAGCCTTTAATATCTGGGTCTTCTTTCGCAGGCCGACGCCAGAGGCTATGTAAACTATATGCTTCTCTGGGTCTAGGCGGTCGAGGTCGCCCACGCTGCTAACTACTACTGGCTTGAAGCCGCTGGGGTGGAGGCCCCTGAGCTGTGAGGGACTGCCGTAGCCCACCTTCACTATAGGCGGGTACCCTTTGAGCTGCAGCCTCATCTTGTTATCGTTGCCCTTAGGCTTCCTCCAGTACCAGCGGCGCTCGAATTTCCAGAAACGCCAGCTCAAGTACCTAAGGAAGACCCTGCGAGGCTTGGATTGAAGCCTCTTCTGAAGCTTCCTGAGTGCCCTGAGCTTCTCAAGGACTGCGGCCCTCCTCCTGAGGGCCTCCTCAAGGGTAAATCCTTGCTCCTGGCTCACTGCTCTATCACCTCCCTCGCGTAAATGTAAATACCGTCCATGAACTTCCTCCTGTCCTTGTCCTGCACCTTGGTTGCCAGCTCTATGTTAGCGGCTGTCTGCGCGACAGCCTCTATATCTATACCCTCAATTACGACGTCGGTCTTCTGCACCTTCACCTTGGCGCCCGGCATTATCCTAGCTATCCTGGGCGCCTTCTCCCCGAGGAAGTTGTTTATCCTCACTATGCCCTGCTTCTCGTCTATCTCAACCCTCACGGGGAAGTGGCTGTACATGATCTTCATTTTGTATCTGAACCCTTTAGTCACACCTGTTATCATATTCTTTATGTGAGCCGCTATTGTCCCTACGAGGGCCCTCCTCCTCGAGTCTGCGAAGAAGGTCTCCACTACTACCTCGCCGTTCTCTCGCCTCAGTATTATGCCCCTAGCGTGGCTAAAATCCCGTTCAAGGGTGCCTTTAGGCCCGCTAACCTTGACCTTCATGCCGTCTATCTCCACGTCGACGCCCTCTGGCACCTCCACCCTGGCCTCCACGTGCATGTCCCTTGGCAACTCGAGGGCACCTCGGAGATAACCCTTGGGTGCCCTGTAAAACCTGGAGGGTTATAAGGAGTAGTGATTTCCTTGAGCCCCTGCAGGGCTAGGAGTTGTGAGAGTAAATAGTGGGGTGCCCCTACTTAGTAGACGTAGGCTATCACTATACCCCCTATCCTCTTCTTCAGCGCCTCCCTGTGAGTCATCACGCCCTGGGGTGTCGTCAGTATTAGCACGCCTATGTCCCTGCTCGCCAGGTACTTTCTCAGGTGGTCGGGCATCTTGGCTAGCTCCCTATAGCTCACGGGAGTCCTGGGCTTCACTACTCCTACATCGTTTATCCTGCCTAGGAGCCTGACCCTGAACTTGCCCCACCTACCATCGTCAATGTACTCGAACCCCTCTATATAGCCCTCCTGCTGCAGTACCCTGAGCACGTTGGCTATGAGCTTGCTTGCTGGCATCACCACGGTCTCTCTCTTACCACGCATCTCAGCGTTCTTTATCGAGGCAAGAGCGTTCGCGAGTGTATCTAGCATCACCATGCCACGCTCACCCCCCGCTAGTTATACTTCTTGAAGCCCAAGAGCGGCGCTATCTCCCGGAAGCACTGCCTACACAGGTATAGACCGTACTTCTGGATCACCGCGTCACGGGTGCCGCAGCGCTGGCAGCGCTGGGCCCCCCTACCCATCTTCTTGGGCTTTGGAGGCCTGAACTTCCCCATACCACTGCACCCCCGCTACACGAACTGGACTCCAAGCAGCTGGTTTAATAGCACCATCGTCTCCTCCCTCGTCACCCTATGCCTCCTGGGTATCCTCCTGCGCCGCTGCTTCCTCCTCTCTACTATCCTGTGGCCCGGCCTCTGTATTGTTATAGCGACGTCCATGCCTAGGATGCCTACTCTGGGGTCGTACTTCACGCCTGGTATGAGGATGTGCTCTTCTATCCCGAAGCTTACGTTCCCATGCTCGTCTATGCTGCTAGCCTTTATTCTATAGCCCACTGCTTCTAGCGCTTTCTTTAGGAACTCTATAGCCCTCTCCCTCCTTAGCGTGACCATCACTGCTATGTTCTCTCCCTTCCTCACGCCGAACGCCCTTATAGTCCTCTTGGCCTTCCTGAAGACGGGCTTCTGCCCCGTTATCTCCTCGAGGACCTGGGCCGCTCTAAGTAGCCTCTCTCCGCTTTCTCCCAGGCTTATGTTAACTGTTACCTTAGTTATCCTCGGCTTCTTCATGGGGTGCTGCTTCCAGTCCTCGAGGATCTCCGCTACCTTCTCGGGGGGTAGGGGTAGGCCCTGAGCGCTCACTTCCACGCACCCTCCGGGAGCGAGATTACGGGTTTCTCGACGCCTATAACATACACGTAGTCCAGGCTTGTCTGGAACAGGTTCCCCGTGGCGTCCTCCAGGGTAACGAGGCTCCTCTTCCTGCCCCAGCCTCTCTGGACCTCCTTTATTACTCCTACTCTGCCGACGTTGCGGCCGCCCACTATAATTGCGAGGTTGCCCTCCTTGAACGGTATGTAGTCTACTATCTTCTGCTCCGGCACCGTGACCACGAGGGTTCCCATAGTCTTATACTTGTCCTCCTCGGGGTTCCTGGGGTCCTTGAGCCTTACGATGAGATTCCTGCCGCTGTATAGGTTGAGCTGTATGTGTCCTCCCTTCACGGTCGTCTTATTCTCTATTCTAAGAGGCTTGATGCCTGCCTCCTCCCTGCTTATCGGGTGGAGCTTGAACACTTTGCCCGGATACGGTATGAACCTGTACGTCTCCCCAGTATCAACTACTTCTAGGACGTCCATAAACCCTACGGGGAACTTGTAGTCCTTCCTAACCCTGCCGTCTACCTTGAAGTGGCCCTCTGCGATGAGCTTCCTGGCCTCTCTAGCGGTGACAGCGTAGCCTAGTACATTCCTTACTATCAGGAGCAGGGGCAGACTGTACTCCATTCGGTGGGGGCCCGGCCTAGGCTTCACAGCCCATTTATGCACCTTCCTCATTATGGGCCAGAACTTGGGTGCCGCTAAGCTCTTGAGCCTCCTCTGTCCTCCCATCCTAGCCATGCGATTTCACCCCCTCCTAGAGTGTTAGCCCTGGGTCTCCCCCGCGGTGCCGGCCTCTTTAACCTCAGCCTCGCCTCCCGCCTCCTCGGCTTTCTTCTTTCTGGCGGCCGACTTCCTCTCTATTATCTTCCTGCGCCTATCATCGCTTAGGTTTAGCTCGACTATCATTACGTTGCTTGGGTGAATGGGTCTGAACACCGGTGTTCCATCGCTTCTCTTAATAGTCGCGCCTTCAACGAATATCCTGAGCCTCTTCAAGTCAACCTTTACTACCTCGCCTACATGGCCCTTGAAGTCTCCCCTCATAACCTTTACCTTGTCACCCTTCCTGACAGGCAGGGTTCTGACACCATACTTCTCCCTCAGCTCCGGGCTGAGGGGCGCCCCCATGAGCTTCTGCCTTGCATGCAGGGGGGCATTGTAGAGCGCTTTCCTCTGCTTCCTAGGCTGCCTGCTAACTGTTAGCCTGGGCATCTCAACTCACCCCTCCGAGGAGACTAGACTATGATTGTAGCGAGCTTAGCTATCTTAGGCCACCTCTCCGCGGCCTCCCTGGCGACGGGACCTCTGATCTCGCTGCCTCTTGGCGTGCCGTCGGGCGCTACTATCACTACAGCATTATCCTCGAAGGCGACCCATGTGCCGTCGGGCCTGCGGAAGGGCCTTCGCTGCCTGACTATGACAGCGTAGGTAACCTGCTTCCTCATCTGTGGCGTGCCCTTCTTGACGGTAACGACTACTAGGTCTCCCACGCCTGCTGCGGGGAGGCGCCTGAGCCTGGTCTTGACTAGAGGCACGTTTATTATCATTACCTCCTTGGCGCCGCTGTTGTCAGCCACTGGTACATAGCTGCCTACCTGGAGCCCGGTGTTGACTCCTGTACGGGATAGTACTGCGCCGTACTTCTTCTTCTTCGGCATATCCTAGCACCCCCGCTATCTACCTGCCCTTAACACCCAGGACAACGAATTTAACGGTCTTAGAGATGGGCCTAGTCTCGCCTATGACAACCCTCTGCCCGGGCTCAACCTTTATACAGTCGGGGAGGTGGGCGTGTATCTTCTTGCTCCTCCTCTCATACCTCTTATACTTCTTATCATAGTATAGGTAGGTGTGCCTTACGACTACCATCCTCTTGGCCCTGGCCTTCTCTACTACACCCTCAAGTATGACTCCCCTGACCCGTAGGGAGCCGTGCCAGGGGCAGTTAGGGTCGTCGCACTTCTCCTTGGGGGGTTCCACCCCGGGCACCTTAAGGTTTTTAACTTCTTTCATAGCCGGCACGGCCACGCACCCGCCTTGCAAGCTTCACCCTATCCACAGGGTCCCCAAGTACCTCCTCGCCCCTCACCCTAATATATCCCCTGCCAGGTGCCTCGACTAGGAAGATCGCGCCCCGCTTCAAAACTGTTATAGTCCTACCCGTCGCCTCATCTAGGAGTATTATACTCCTATCCCGTTCCAGGAGGACTAGGCCTTTCCTCCCCCTGAGCCCTGGATCGGGGTGCCAGTGGATCTCTAGCCTGAGGCCGGTCAAAAAGAAGAGTGGCCCCCTACGCCTTGCCACGCCTCTGCTCCTCGTTAATAATAGTGAGTATCCTAGCTATGTTCCTCCTAGTCTCCCTCAGCTCGCCCGGGTTCTCCAGGAGCCCCACACGAGCCTTGTACCTTAACTCCACGAGCTTGCCCCTCAACTCCTCCAGAAGCTTTACCCGTTCTTCCGTGCTCATCTTCCTGATCTCTTCCGGCCTCAACTTAAACTTAGGCACCCTCACCCACCTCCTCTCCCGCCTCCGGCCTCACAGGCGCCATGTGCTCTTCCAGGGTCTTAGCGGTCTCTTCCTCGCCTGCAGCCTCCATCTCAGCCTTTAGCTTAGAGACGAACTCTTTGACTTCCTCTGGACTCTTTATCTCTATGTAGTCGCCTGGGCTGCCGGGCTTCACTATTATGACCTCGACTCCTATAACGCCCTTAGGCAGCCTGGCGTAAGCTACTGCCCTATCCACTAGTTCGTCGACCTTATGGCCGGCCTTGAAGACCTTGCCGGCCCTGTACTTCTCGAACCTGGCCCTCTCGCTGGTCAGCTTACCGCTAATCTTTATCTCGACTCCCGTGGCCCCAGCTGCCATTATCCTGCGTAACGCTGCAAAGGCTACCCTCCTGAAGTGGAAGCCCCGCTCTATGCTCCTCACTATCCTGAATGCCTGAACCCTAGCGTTCAACTCGGGGTTCTGGGGTGGGTGTACGTGTATCCTCGGGTTCTGAAGGCCGAATACCTGCTCGAAGACCTGCTGGAGCCTCCTTACAGTGGCGCCCCTCCTGCCTATTATGAGGGCGGGCCTTTCAGCGTATATGTCGATGGTCGTGCCGAGGCTAGTCTGTACTATCCTGACCCCGGCGTAGCCCGCCTCGTAGAAGTTCTGGGCCAGGTACTCGTCTATCTTGGCCCTGAGAAGTGACTGGTTTATGAAGTACCTGTATACCTTAGCTGGCAACCCCGCTCACACCCCCAGGACTACTCCTCCTTAACCACGATTTCAATGTGACTGTGCACCCTATTCTTCGGGGTGGCCCTACCCCAGGCTCTAGGCATGAACCTCTTGAGAGTTATGCCCTTGTGGGCAGCTACATGTATTATTCTCAGCCTCTCCACGTCTAGGTTCTTATTCGCGGCGTTGTTCTCCACGTTATCGAGGAGCTTCAACATGTATCTGACAGCCTTCTCAGGGTACCTGCCCGCGGGCCAGCCCCACCTATCCGCTAGCCCCCTCCTATGGGCCTGCTTCCCGTGAGCCCTCCTGAAAGGAACGGCCTCCTTCTTCTCTTTGACCCTCCTCAGGTAGCGGCGGGCCTCCTCTAGCCTCATGCCCCTTATAGCGACTGCGACCTCAGTCATGACCTTAGGGTGTACCGGGACATTGCGTATAACAGCCTTGGCTATGTCGGACTCGTCTCTAAACTTCACGCTGTACCTCCACCTAGGCACTCCTCAGCCACCCCATTAGACGCTACTTGCTGCCAACGTGCAGGCTGCTCTTGGTAGCCTTGAGTCCGGGCTCGCCGTGCTGCACTATCCTCGTGGTCGGACTGAACTCGCCCAAGTAGTGGCCTATCATCTCGGGAGCTATCCTCACCGGCACGAACTCCTTGCCGTTATAAACTGCTATAGTGAGGCCAACCATCTCGGGAAGGATTATCATGTCCCTCGCGTGAGTCCTTATAACCGGGGGCTTCTTCAGCTGCCCCTTCTCAAGCTTCCTCCTTATCTTCCTTATCTTTATGAGTAGCTTTCTCTGCTGCTCAGTGAGTCCCCTCTTAAGGCTCCGCCTCTGCCTCGCCGGGAATAGCTCAGCTAGCTCCTCTATGCTAAGCTTCATCAGCTCATCAAGCGTCTTCCCCCTGTATCTGAACCTTTTCCACTCAGGTTTCCATTCAAGCGCCAAGATACTACACCCTCTATACCGCCGCGCCTCCCAAGCCCCCCGGGAATGCAGGCATCCTTATAGAGTTTCCCTCCTCCCCGAGGACAATGAACTGTGCGGCCTAGTTGAAGGCCCAGTGGGGCTAGCCCGTTCTTAGGAGGACTCTCAGGAGGTGGATAGCTGTAAGCCTGGGGGTCGGTGCGTAGACTACCCTCGCTCCCACCGCTTCAAGCCTCTCAGCAGCCTCAGCGTCGTACCCCCTAGGCACTACCGCTATTAGCCTGTGACCCCGCCGCAAAAGCCTCTCAGCTGCGGCCTCAGGCGGCTCCTCCCCGGCGACAGTCTGCTTCAAATCACTCACGAGAACAACGCTTCTAACTCCAGGCTTCTCGGAGGCTCTGATAGCAGCCGCAACATTGGTTAGCCCTCTAAACTCGGCCTCTAAGAGCGCCCTGGCTAGTTCTCTAGGCTTGAGCGGGCCCTCTATCACGCCGGGCCTGCCGCTGAACGTTACCAGCCTCTCAACATTCCTCGAGAAGAGCATTGCTATGCCCGCAGCCCACGCCGCATGATCTATCATGCTGCCGCTTACGTCCAGGACGAGCACCATCCTCCGGCTCTTCAGCCTCCTCCTGTAAATGAGGGGGTGTGGCAGCCTCCTTACTAGCCTGTACACACTCCTCCTCACGTCTACCCTGCCGCGTTCTCCGCTGACAACCCATTTCGGCAGCAGCCGTAGCCCTTCCCTGCTGCTGAGCCTTGCAAGAATCCTCTCAGCCGCCGCCACCAACAGCTCTCTCTCCTCTGGGAAGGCCCTAGCGTAGAGGCTCCTCAACACCGTCACTGCATCCCCCGGGGGAAGCCTGAGTAGCAGCTCCTCAGCTAGCTCGCCGGGCGAGTCGCTGAGTGCTATGGCTTCGGCGAGTCTCGCCAGGGATCTAACGGTCTCGGCGCTCACCCTGCCTAGGCCTCCCGTGAGGCCGGCAGCCTCAAGAGACTCCACAGCCTCTCCTGCAAGATACAATGCCATGTCGCGCCTGCCGGGGTTGCCGGTCTCGTGGAACGCCACGGCCTCTCTGAGCCCCCTGCTCGCCTTCACAGCCGCCTCGAAGAGGGCGGCCTCCTCGCCCGTGAAGGGGTGTCTCTTGACTCCCCAGAGATGCCGGGGATCCACGAGTGATAGGAGCTGAATGGCCTCCTCCCTGCTCATCCTCTTCAGCGCCCTGGCGACTATCTCGCCGGCCTCCTCCCCTGGCGCCTTGGATGCAGCCCTCGCTACGGTCTCAGGCGACGGCCTCAGCTTCTCCGCGAGCCTAGGCTCCGCTATCAGCAGGGACTCCTCGACCCTAGGATCCCGTAGCCCCGCTGCTTCTAGCAGCCTAGCAGCCCTCCCGGCATCCCTGAGCTCCCCCTTCACCGCTAGACTAGCTAGCCTATCCGCCACGTCCCTCAAAGTCTCCATGTTTCCCTTCCTGAGGGAGGCTTCACCGAGTTGGATGAGCTGTTTCTCGCTCAGTGACTCGAGCCTAGGGTGGACACGGGCTTCAGCCTCCATGAGCCTGTAGTCCCGGCCTGCTAGCGGCTTGAGATCTTCGTATGCCTTCTCCACGCTGTCAAAGCCCCTGCGGGCTAGGCTGAAGGCTATACTCCTTATAGCCTGGGGGTCCGCTACTCTCTCGCTGCCCGGCTTCCCTCTTATCACCCCTATCCTCCTCAACATGAGATAGTAGCTCAGGCTCCTCCTGGCCTCGCGACCACGCTTCCCCTTCTTCACCATCTTCTTGCTTACCCTCCAGCCGGGGGCGACGCCCATCTCCCTGAGCATCGCAGTTATCTCTCCCTCTATCCTCTCAGCTGACTCTCTCAGCTTCGACCCCAGGGTCTCCATCCTTAGGTGTCTCATGAAGCTCTCGACTGCGGCCTCCCTTTTCAGGACGCCGCCCGCGATGAGTCTGACCTCGTCCTCGCTCAGCTGATCCCTTGCCTCGAGAGCCGCGTAGTTGCGGGCTAACTGTACTAGTAGAACCGCTTCCCCCGTGCCCACCCGGTGGCCCTCGCTCCTTAACTTCTCGAGAACTGAGGGAAGCACCGCTTCGAGTTCTTCAAGACTATAGTACCTCAACTCGGAGCACCTCGCCTACGACGGCTTTCACGGCATCCTCATCCTCGACCCTCTTAGCCAGAACACTCATGGCAGCCTCCGCTACATCCTCCAGCGTGACCCTCCTCCTTCCCTTGAGCCTTGCAATGCTCTGCGCCATCCTGACGAGAAGCACGCTCTCAGCAACCCCCGGCTTATGCACTAAGCCCTCGCGCCTCAGCCTCGACACTATCTCCAGTATCACATGCCTTACCTCGCCGCCCAGCTCGGGCCCCTCCCTTGACGCCCTCAAGGCTATGATCCTCTCCTCGACCTCCCTCGGCGGGTAGTCGAAGCGCACCCTCACGACTCTTCTCAGGAATGCGTCGCTCAACTCGTTCTGCGCTATGTCCTCTGGGTTGCTAGTGAATATCAACTGGTATCCCGGGCCCCTTGCCCTGAAGACTCTCCGCAGCTCCGGCACTATGATGCGCCTCTTATCAGCTATATCGAGGAGCAGGTTCTGGAAGTCCTCGTTGCTCCTCCTTATCTCGTCGACCAGCACTCCGGTATCAAGTATGAGGGCTGCTAGTAGTGGGCGCGGGATGAAGCTCTCCTCATTGAACCCCTTAGCCATGGCCATAGCCGGATGAAAGTCCCCTATAACCTTGTACTCATCGTAGTTCTCGCTGCAAGGCAGGACGAAGGGCTTCTTACCAGCCCATAGCTCCAGGAGGGCCTCCCCCACCTCGGTCTTCCCAGTACCCGGAGGGCCCTCGAAGAGCACAGGGCGCCCATTCATGAAACTCGCGTAAACTATAGTTACTAGCCTCCTCTCCACCACCAAGTTGAACCTGTCCTTGAGCACCTCGACGGCCCTACCCGGCTCCCTAACGGGCTCACCAGACTCTAAGAGGCCTCCATAGATCTCCCGGACCCTCCGCTCTATAACGTCGCCTCCCTCCTCCTGCATCGCACTATACACTCCCCGCCTTGGATAGGAACACCTTAGTTGAGGGCTTGGAGCCCCTCCGCCTCCCCCCGAGAGGGGATAGCTAGGCGGCGCCAGTGGTGATTCAATCCTCTTTGAGAGGTTTAAACCCAGTGTATACGCTCCCTAGCTCGGCTAGCCAGGCGCCGGGCTCGTGTAGATCACCGTCGTTAGGTGGCTCTAGCTCCGCGTCTATCGCCTCGCATTCCGCCTTGAATGGGCAGGTAGAGCATTTTCGCGGGCTAGGTAGCGCTGCTGGCACTATGCCCTCCTCTACCAGCCATAGATCCTGCATTACCCGTAGCGCTATCGACACCTGGTCCTCGTTTACCTCGAAGATCCTGGAGCCTCCCCAGGCGTAGCTCAGCTCTACCACGCTCCTCTCAGCCTGTACGCCGCTGCGGAGCAGTGCTACAACGTAGAGGACTGATTGTATCATGTCGCTGAGCCAGACGCCCTTTCTAGGCGCTGAGCCGCTCTTCCTCTCGACCACCCTTAGGGTCCCGTCGTTGACCTCGTATGCATCAGGCCTACCAACTATGAGGTAGCCTCCTATGCTGGCCTTGACGGGCTCCTCCACCCTTCTGCCCCTGAGGAGCTTGTCGATTAAGCCGAGTAGGAGGTGGTAAGCGGTGCCTAGGCGCATCCTTATCTTCTCCCAAAGGCTAGGCTCCCTGCCTAGGTGGACCTCGAAAAAGTAGCGGCGGGGGCAGTAGGTGAAGCTCCTGGCCTTACTCGGGAGGACTACCCTTGGCTGGGGGCCTTCCTCACCGCTATCACTACTTTCTCCCCGTCTATCTCCCACTCCCGTACTACCTCCGTCTCGCTTGGGGGCTCCGCGATTTCGAGCTTCCTAGCTCTAACCTCTCTAGCCACGTATTCCCTCTTATCATGTAGCGCCTTTTCCACCTCTCCAGACGCCTTTATCCAGACGTCTACGTAGTCCTCTATACTGTAGCCGGCCTCCTTCCTCATTACCTGGATCCTCCTCACTACGTCCCTTGCTATGCCCTCCGCCACCTCGTCCCATGTTAGGCTTGTGTCTATCGCTACCAGGCCGTGCTTGGTCTCCTTCACCCTCAGCCACTCAGGGTACTCTGCCTTGAGCTTGACCATCTCCCTCGTTATCCTGACCCTCTCACCCTCCACCTCGGCCTCGTAGTAGCCCTTCTCTGCTATAGCAGCGCCCACCTCCCGGCTCTTCTCCCTTATCAATTCGACTATCTTCGGCGTCAGCCTCTTGAACACCGGCCCTATGGCCCCGTAGTCGGGCTCGACAGTATATACCTTTACTTGCTCGAAGAAGTCGCTACCAGCTATCTCAACGCTCCTAGCATTGGCCACCTGTGCTAGGAGGCCGCTGAGCCTCTTTACAGCCCTCTCCACCTCGCCCGTCTTGGGAGCAACTATGACTTTACGCACGGGCCTTCTCAGCTTTATTCCGGCCTCCATCCTGGCTGCTGCAACTGCCTCGGCCAGGCGCCTGACTACCTCCATGTCCTCCTCTAGCTCGTCGTCTATCCACTCCTCTCTAGCCTCGGGGAGCTCGTGGAGGTGTATACTCTCCTCGCCGTGCTCTCCGGCTTCCCTGAACATCTTCTGGTAGAGGTACTCGGCCGTGTTGGGTATGAATGGAGCTGCTAGGAGTAGCCACTTCCAGAGGGCTTCGTATAGCGTGGCGTAGGCCGCCCTCTTCTCGAGCGTGTCGCTCTCCTCCCACACCCTCCTGCGGACTAGCCTGATGTACCAGTGGCTTACATCCTCTATTATGAAGTTCCTTAGCAGCCTGGCAGCGTCGTGAGGCCTCAGATCCTGCATGGCCTCATGATACTCCTTTATGAGCCTGTTTAGCCTTGAGAGGAGCCATTTATCCTCTGGTTGCAGGCTCTCCTTCACGGATTCGACTGTGACCTTCACTGGGTCGTAACTGTCAAGGCTCATGTATGTAGAGGCGAAGCTATACACGTTCCATATCACGTTGAAGTCGCGGCCCATATGCTCTAGTCCCTTCCAGCTGAAGCGCAGGTCCTCCCAGACGGTGGTCTGGAGGAGCCAGAAGCGAACTACGTCCCTCGGCACCTTGGATATGAGTTCGTTGAAGTCGACGTAGTTGCCTAGGCTCTTGTGCATCTCCCTCCCGTGCTCGTCGAGGGCGAAGCCATGGACTAAGACTCTATTGTATGGCTTCTCGCCGAATCCTATCACGCCGCTCCTGAGGAGGCTGAAGAACCAGCCCCTTATCTGGTCGTGGCCCTCAACTATGAAGTCTACGGGCTTGAGCCTCTCATAGGTCTCCCTCTCCCTCGGGTAGCCCACGCTAGCGTAGAACGCTATGCCGCTGTCGAACCACACGTCTAGGACGTCGGGCACCCTGCGCATCTCGCCGCCGCACTTGGGGCACTTAAGCTTGACCTCGTCTATCCAGGGCCTATGCAGGTTCTCAGGCCTCTCTCCCCCCATCTCTTCTAGCTCCTCTACACTGCCTACTACATGCATGTAGCCGCACTCGCTGCAAACCCACACAGGCAGCGGTATGCCCCAGAAGCGCTGCCTACTTATAACCCAGTCCCTCAGCTCCTTCAGCATGTTGAGGAACCTTATCTTGGCCCAGGCGGGCCTCCACTCTATCTTCTTGGCCTCCCTTATTAGCTCATCCTTCAGCTTAGTCACTCCTATGAACCACTGCCTCGTCGCTCTAAGGAGTAGAGGCGTCTTACAGCGCCAGCAGACAGGGTACCTGTGGATTATCTTTGTCTTGTGGAAGAGCGCCCCCCGGGCGCGTAGATCCTCTATTATTGCCTTGTTGGCGTCGGTCCTGAAGTATAGGCCCTTGTACTTTCCTGCTCCCTCGGTCATCCTGCCCGTATCGTCTACCAGGCTCACCACAGGCGCCCCTATCTTCTGCGCCACCTCATAGTCGACTGCTCCGTGGCCCGGGGCTGCGTGTACCAGGCCTGTGCCTTCGTACGGCGTCACTGCTTCGGGCGCCATGACGACTTTATGGTACTGTTTTAACTCTTTCTGGGCATCTACCAGGTCCTCGAGGGGGTGATCGTATTCTAGTCCTTCCAAGTCGCTGCCTTTAAGCTCTTCCACTACTTCGTAGTCCTTCACGCCTGCCTCCTTCATGACAGCTTCGAGTCTAGCCTTTGCTAGTATGTAGGTCTCGCCATCGATCCTCACCTTTACGTAGTCCAGGTTTGGATGCGCCATCACGAAGGTGTTGGCGGGCAGGGTCCACGGGGTTGTTGTCCAGATGAGGAGGTACTCGCTGCTTCTCCCCCTTACGGGGAGCTTCACGTATATGCTTGGATCCTCTAGCTCCCTGTACTCTGAGACCTCGTAGTCGGCGAGAGTAGTCTCGCAGCGGGGGCACCAGTGGAGGACTCTTAGGCCCTGGTATAGGAGGCCCTGCTCGTGTGCCCTCTTTATGAGCCACCAGCCAGACTCTATGTACTCGTCCTTGTACGTCACGTAGGGGTTGTCCCAGTCCATGAAGACGCCTATCTCCTTGAACTGGCTGGTCATTGCCTCCATGTTCTCGTCTACGAACCTCTTACACTCCATTATGAACTTGTCTACGCCGACCTTCTCTACTATCTCCTTCTTCACTTTTATCCCGAGCTTCTGCTCTATCTTAACCTCTATTGGCAGCCCGTGAGTGTCGTAGCCGGGCTTGTCCCAAACGTTGAAGCCCTTCATTCTATGGTACCGCAGCACTATGTCCTTTATCACCTTGTTCCAGGCCGTGCCTACGTGTATACTCTTAGCCGAGGCGTATGGCGGACCGTCTAGGAAGTAGAACTTCCTGGGCTGGCGCCGGGACTTCTCCTTGACTTTCAAGTAAACATTGTTCTCCTCCCAGAACCGTTTAACCCATTCCTCTAGGGAGAACTGGTTGTACTTCTCGCTACCTATAGTGCCGGGCACCCTGGCCATTGCCTGCCGGCACCCCGGGTAATGAATTAGGGTAGCCTGTATTAGTGCGTTAAGGATTCACCTGGTAGTGTCTATGTAGTCTACCTTCACGTTCCTAGCGCCGGCCTGTGAGGCCAGATCTATTATCTTCTCCTCTAGGCCGGGCTCCTCTACTAGCAGCTCTAGGAAGCGGAACTCGGGGTGCACCCGCGAGGGATGGTCCACAACCTCTCCTAGGGAGCCTAGAGCATGCTTTACCCTCTCGTGTACATCGTCGCTGAACGTGTTATAGTATATCCTGTAGAGCTTCTTGCCTGCTGGCACCCTACAGGCACCTCTCCAAGGGCCCGGCTTAGTGTTGCCTGAGCCTCTTTAGCTGGCACCCGTCAAGAGTTATTCCAGGACTACACTGTTTCATTACTGCTTTGAGTACTATTGGAGATTTAAATCGGCTTCCAAGTTGTAGGCTTCAATTAGGGGCCTAAGCGTTGGTAAGGCTATCGGCTATTGTCAAGGTTGACTCGAAGGGCAGGATTACTATTCCTCAGAGCGTTAGGAGCGCCCTCGGCATTGAGACTGGCATGCTCATGCTCCTCACCGCTGATATAGACAAGAAGGAGCTATGTATCACGCCTATCCTCGCCTCCTCCGATAAGATTTACGGTATAACGTTGACCCTGGTTGACAAGCCGGGAGCGTTGGCGAGGGTTTCTGCCAAGTTCGCGGAGCACAATGTAGACATCATAGCTACTAGGTGCGCTAGCATAGTCAGGGGGGAGGAGGGTTCCTGCGTTATAGTGGCGGACTTCAGCAGGGCTAAGGTGACTCCTGAGGAGCTTATGGAGAAGCTAACGGAGCTCGACGAGGTAATCCAGGTGAGGGCTAGGAGGTTCGAGGCGGGGCTGGAGGAGATATAGCGGGGTTGCTGCCCAGGAGGGTGGCCTCAAGGGTTCGCCTCGTCCTCAGCCACGAGTATACAGGGTTACCCGATGCAGTCTCCCTTCTAGTCGATACCAGGCAGTGTAGGCTGCTGATAGACACTGGAAGCGGGCTCCCTGCTAGTAACGCCGCTTTGCTGGCGGCTCTCGCATCTCTAGGTGTCAGGTCGGGCGGCCTTGACCTAGTGGTCAACACTCACTGCCACCTCCCTAATGCAGGGGGCGACTGGCTCGTCCACGAGAGGCTCAGGACGCCGGTGGCTGCGTGGCATGTTGCTGCCAGGGCTATAGAGTTGGGCGATCCCGTCTTGACTGCTGCCAGGGATTACGGCGCCCGCTTCACCCCGACCCCGGTAGGGCTACCCCTAAGGGAGGAAGGGCCCCTGCCTGGCTGCGACGAGGCTAGGGTGCTCTACACCCCGGGGCACACGCCTGGCAGCATAACAGTGGTCTACGAGGACCCTATCGACGGGCTCGTAGCCGCGGTTGGAGACGCTCTCGGCAGCCTCAGGAAGGCGTGGGGGAGCAGCGAGGATGAATGGTGGAGGAGCCTCCACAGAATAAAGAGTCTCGAGCCCGCGGTGCTCTGCACAAGTCACTCCTGCCTCAGGGGGGCAGAGGCGCGTGGCTTCATAGAGGCGGTGGAGGCGGAGGGCCCCAGCTGGCTTGACTAGAAGCCCGCGTCTACTAGGATCCGCAACTTTTACCCACTTTAATTGTATCCTGTAGAGCCTAGGGTGCAAGGGGCGCTAGGGCTTGCCGCTATGCCCGTACGCTAAGGGGGTCAAGGGTACTATAGTATACTGCGAGCTCGCCGGGAGGAAGGTGAGCAGCCTTAAGTATCCGTGTAAGGGTCGCTACCAGGCCTGCCCAATCTACAGGGCCAGAGCGGGGAGAAGGACTGCTAGGAGGGTCACTGAGGAGAAGCCGCAGCCCGCTGAGAGGGTAGAGGAGGCCAGGCCTTCGGCGGCGGAGGAGAGGCCCGTCGAGGCGGAGGCCCCGGCGCCTACTTCTAGGGCAGAGGAGTCTCCGCCCGAGGCTCCGAGCCCGCCGCCTCCGGCCCCTGTAGCTGCGGAGCCTAGTGTTAGGGAGTCTCCGCCCAGCGCCGAGGCGGTTAAGGCGTTCACCGTGAAGCCCGGCCGCGCAGTATGCGACCCGCTGTTCCAGGCTAACGTCATATTGAATGCCGAGGAGTCGAGGGACTTCCAGGGCACGCTACAGGAGATAGCGGCTCTCAGTAGGGGCAAGAAAGATGTAATAGTGTATTTCGCTGGTACCGTGACTGCTAGTGGGGGCCAGATAAGGCTCGTGGCTTATGATGGCGTCGTTGCGAGCGTTCAGGTCGAGCCGAGTAGGGGGGAGCCTCCTAAGTGTGACGCTGAGGCTCTAGATTATGTGAAGCCTGATATCGTGGTCAGCGGCGTATTGTACATAGCGAGCCTGTCCTCGCTGGGGATGTACGGGGACCAGGTTAAGAGGGAGGCCTCATCCTAGCCTTAGAGGGCTGGCCGGGATTGCCCTTAGAGCTGCCGTTCGAGGTAACCAGGGAGGCCTTGATAAGGGCAGCCGTGATACTGGTCCTCGCCTCTATGCCCAGCGTTGCATGGTTCTTCGTCATGCGGAAGAAGATGCTTAGGAGGCAGATCTATGTTATCAGGGAGCTTGAATCCGTTATACCGTTCAGGGATTCTAGGTACTGGGTTCACGGCTACCTAGTAGGGTTCACAGGCAAGTACTGGGTTAGGACCGGCTCCATCGATAAGGTGTTCGTAACCTACGTTATCCCGCCTTACCACTCATTCTTCTACCTACCAGTAATAGCCCTGCTCAGGAAGCGCGAGCGCCTCGAGGTGGCAGTAGAGTATCGACGGCCTCTGGGTGTCAAGGGGGAGGCACACCTCTACGATCCGAGGAGCAGGATTGCAAGGCTCCAGGCAGAGAGGGATGCAGCTGGCATCCTCAGGCGAGGCGCTGAGAGAGGCGAAGTAGTCGTTGCTGGGAGGAGGCTCCACTACATAGCCCTCGGCAGGGAGGCGCTTACCGCTGCTATACAACTGGCGGAGCAGCTATCCCGCTACGGGGAGGTATTCAGGGTCAGCGTTATACCTGGCAGGAGGATGTTGCTTGCAGTGCTCGCGCCAGGGCAAACCGGTATACGGGAGGCTGTAGAGACTCTCCTCAAGTGGAGCTGGGCTGGGGATGTCGGGAGTAGAAGCAAAGAGGGGCCTGCTAGCTGAGAAGCTTAGTAGCATAATGTGTAGGATCTCTAGGTGTGGCGAGGGCCTCGGAGGCTGGGAGCCCGCTCCCCTGAAGTACCGGGTGGCTAGCCCCGAGGACTTCAGAGTCGCCGTAGCCCTGACAGTTCTTGAGGCTCGCAGGGGTGAGTGCTGTATCAGCCTCTCCGCTCTCGCCAGGCTAGCCGTGTCGCTGCTCCCTGATAGCGAGGTTGAGCGGGGCCTGAGGGTGGGCCTTGAAGCGGAGGCACTGTCAGCTAGGCCTCCCGCGCCTCCGGGCCTTGCAGGCGTCGCTGCTGCCGCAACCAGGCTACTGAGGGGGAGGAGCGTGAGGGATCTAGCGCTCCTAGCTGCGGTCTCGGCGGTGGAAGCCGGCACCCCCTGCTGGAGGGACCGACGCCTTGTAGCAGAGAGGGATAAGCTTGAGAAAAGGATGCGCCTCTACGGGGCAGCGCTAGCGCTCAGCATACCTGCAGCCATAATAGCTACTATACTATTAGACCCAATCAGCATAGTGCCCGCAGGCGCCGCTATAGCAGTGCTCTGGGCCGCCATAAGGAGGGATGGAACACGGTTCGCCAGCCTTAATATAGAGATAGCGTGGAGGGAGTGTAGGCTCACTGTCAGAGACCTCGAGGAGATACTAGGCGGTATATCCTTCCACGACACCGTCATGGCTACCGTGTTGTTCAGCTCCCGCAGATCATAAATGATTAGCTAGATGCTATACTGCATGCAAACACTAAGGGATACCCGGGGTCCCGTTCTTAATTAATCCCCCTTGGAATCCTCTAGTCACGGGCTTCATAGTCTATCCTAGCCATGGTTGCATAATCGTAGAACTCAACACTTCGGAACCCGGCTTCTTTTAGCCTCGACTCGGCGCCACGGAGGATCCTCTTCCAGAGGGTCCAGTTTATGAATTTACAGAAGTAGCATGATGGGTCGCTGCCCGTGAAGTCGATGAATACTGCTACAGCGCTCCCGTCGCGGCTCACCCTTATCCGCTTCACTGCCCCGCTAGTCATGAGGTCGACGTCGAAACCCGGTACCTCTACTGTAGCTAGCACCCTCTCGGCTTCCTGGGCTAGCTTGATGAGTTCTGCTGGGGCGGCGGTTGCGGCCTGCCGCTCCCCCTGTTCCTTGAGTCCATGCTCTCTCGCCAGCTTCTCGGCCTCCCTAAGGAGGATTCTGCGCAGAAGGAGGTCTATGACCACTCTAGGCCCACCCACGAATACTGTTCGGGGCCTGCGCTACGCTTAACACTTTACCCGTGCAGGAAGGAAGGCGCTATGCTGGGGGCCGCCGTTTGTGGCGGAGGGTGATGGTGAGGCGGGATTAGGGGTCTTATAGTGCCCGGTCAGCCGAGCCCTGAACCCTCTCGGCGGCCCCTGTTTAATAGCTCCGCAGTTCCTGTTCCTAGTAGCGGTTGATGCCTATTGTGCTGGAGAGCAGGGTTGAGGGGCTGATTCCTCTAGGGGGGCTTACCCCTCCGAGCCCTGAGCCTCCTGTTTCATCGCTCCTAAGTGATATCGCGGTAGCTTTGAGGGAATGGCGTAGCCCTGGCTGCGTATCAGTCTCTGGCGGCAGGGTTGAGCGGGGTGCTAGGGTTTATTGGGTGCTTGCTAAGCTTGGCGCTAGGTATGCTCCTGTAGAGCGTTGCGATGCTAGCTTGGATGAACTGGGAATCTTCGCTGATTTCGATGAGTATAGTGGCGGCGTCTACAGTAGTACTATGGAGCTTGCTGTGAGGGGTAAGCCTACGCCGTTGGTGGCTCTTCGGTGGAGTCCTGGTAGGGGCGTGAGGGTATGGGCTAAGCTTGAATGGTTTAACCCCTTCAGTTTGAGCGTCAAGGATAGGCCCGCTCTTCTCATCCTGGAGAAGCTTGGCGTTCCAAGGGGTTCTAGGGTTTACGAGGCTAGTAGCGGTAACTTTGCGGTCGCGCTCTCTGCTGTCGGCGCTGTATTGGGCTACCGGGTGAGGGTTTACCTGCCGGGGTTTGCTGGCGGTGGGTATGCTGAGAGAGTTGCAAGGCTACTGGGGGCCGAGGTGGTGGTCGATGAGAGGGCTGAGTTCACTCCGCAGCTACTTGAGAGGCTCAGACGTGATGCTGCCGAGGATGGAGCTGTTCATCCCAACCAGTTCACTAATGATTACAACTTCGAGGCGCACCTTCGGGGGACCGCGAGGGAGATCGACTATCAGAGGCTCCGTGGCGGCCTCCGGCTGAGGGGCGTTGTTGGCGGTGTCGGGACTAGCGGTCACATGGCTGCTGTAGCCTTCTACTTCAAGAGTAGACTCGGTGAAGTGGACGTCGTCCTTGCTCAGCCTGCTAGGGGCGAGGTTATACCTGGGATTAGGAGGAGGGAGACTGGGATGCTGTGGCTAGACCTCGCAGGAGTCTATGATGACCCTGTAGATGTCACTCTTGACGAGGCACTCGAAGTCGTTGCAGAGGTTGCGAGGAGTGACGGCATACTCCTAGGCCCCAGCGGCGGCGCAGCACTGGCTGCTCTCAGGAAGCACTGCGAGTCTACAGGGTGCATGCAGGGAGACTACGTAGCCGTAATACCGGATACGGGCTTCAAGTATCTAGCCCTGGTGGATGGCCGTGCCGAAGCCGGGTCAGATGGTTAGGGCTCGCCTGCTCGTTAGGGGCATCGTGCAGGGAGTCTACTTCAGGGCGAGTATGAGGGATGAGGCGAGGAAGCAGGGGGTTACTGGGTGGGTGAGGAACTTGCCCGACGGCGAGAGTGTGGAGGCAGTGCTAGAGGGTCCCTACGAGGCCGTGGAGGCCGTTATCTGCTGGGCTCTCCGCGGTCCTCCAGCGGCGGATGTGAGGGAGGCTAGGGTGGAGTTCTCCGAGTATAAGGGTGAGTTTAGGGACTTCCGGGTGTTCTGGTGAACTCGTGCAGGGGGTGCCGTCTGGTTTGAGCAGCGCTGCTCCGGGCATAAGAGTGTTCAACACTCTGGGCCGCCGGGTTGAGGCGTTTAGCCCTGAGAATCCACCACTGGTCTCAATGTATACGTGTGGCCCCACAGTATACGATTACACGCATGTAGGCCACGCTCGCACCTTCGTAGCGTTCGACGCCATCAAGAGGTATCTCAATTTAAGGGGCTACAGCGTCTTCCACGTACAGAACATCACCGACATAGACGATAAGATCATTAATAAAGCGAGGGAGACTGGAAGGGATTGGAGGGAGATAGCTGATTACTATGCTAGGGATTACCTTGACCAGCTCGAAGCCCTCAGGATAAGAATTGACGTTCACCCCAGAGTCACTAGTCATATAAAGGAGATAATTGAGTTCATTCAGGGCCTTCTAGACAAGGGCTACGCCTACGTCGCTGAGAGCGGCAGCGTCTACTTCGACGTTGACAAGTATCCTGATTACGGGAGGCTACTTGGCAAGTTCCAGAGGGACGCGTGGAGGCAGGAGCCCGAGGCTCTCAAGGAGAAGCGGAACCCGTACGACTTCGCCCTGTGGAAGGCCGCGAAGCCAGGGGAGCCATGGTGGGATAGTCCGTGGGGCAGGGGGAGGCCCGGATGGCATATTGAGTGTAGCGTTATGAGCAGCCGCTACCTGGGCCGCAGGATAGACATCCACGGTGGCGGCATAGACCTAGTGTTCCCTCACCACGAGAATGAGAGGGCTCAGAGCGAGGCTCTCTTCGGCCACCGCTGGGTCAAGTACTGGATGCACGTCAACTACCTAACCATTGAGGGTGAGAAGATGTCGAAGAGCCTAGGCAACATAGTAGTGCTAAGGGAGGCGATAAAGAAGTGGGGTGCGGGGCCCCTGAGGCTCTGGCTACTAAGCTCAAGCTACAGGCACCCTCTCGACTATAGCGAGGAGGCTATGAAGCAGTACGTGAGGCTCCACGACAGGTTCAGGTCCATGGTCGACTCCCTGCTCCGCAGGATAACCAAGCTCCAGGAAACCCACTACCTAGACGATCACGACCTGGAGGTGCTCGCCGAGCTAAGGAGGATCCACCAGGGATGGCACCTAGCTATGGCTAGCGACTTCAACTTCGGCGAGGCCATGAGCCGGGTCTGGGAGCTCACCAACCTGTACTTCAGGGAGGTGGAGTCGAGCGAGAGCAGAGCCCTCCTCTACTACACACTGAAGGTAGCCAACGATATGAATAGGATCTACGCAGTAGCCGACGACCTGCTAGGAGAGGTGAGAACTGGGGAGGGCCTGGAGGAGCCCCTTATAGACCTGATAGTGGAAGTGAGGAGCGAGCTTAGGAAGAGGAGGATGTATGACCTCGCCGACGCGATAAGGGCTAGACTCGCAGAGCTAGGCATAGTGCTCATGGACTACAGGGACCGCACCGAGTGGAGGCGCGCGAGATGAGCGTCTACGACAAGCTAGACCTGGAGAGGTACAGTAGGCAGCTAGGCCTACTCAGAGTCGATGGCCAGCTAAAGCTACTCGAATCCACGATAGCCGTGGTAGGCCTCGGAGGCCTCGGCAGCATAATAGCCTACTACCTAGCCGCGGCGGGCGCGGGCAGACTAATACTGGTAGACAAGGATAACGTTGAAGCCAGCAATCTCAACAGGCAACTCCTCTACTACACGAGCGACATAGGAAAGCCAAAAGCCGTCATAGCAGCTGAACGCCTAGAGAAGCTCAATCCCAACATAGAAGCGGTGCCAGTCCCTGAAGAACTAGACTGGGGCCTAGCACGCAGACTAGCCAAGGAAGCAGACGTAATAGTGGATGCCTTAGACAACTGGAGAGCAAGACTACTGCTAGACGAGGCAGCCTGGTACATGGGAAAGCCCCTAGTCCACGGTGCCGTGGAGGCACTAAGGGGGCAAGCTACGACAGTCAAGCGAGGCGTTACCGGCTGCCTAGCATGCATAGCTCCTCCCAAGCCCCAGCAGGGCTGCACAGCCATCCTAGGCCCCGCTGCGGGCGTAATAGGCAGCATAGAAGCCCTAGAAGCCCTCAAGCTAGTAACTGGAGTGGGAGAGCCGCTCTACAACAAGCTACTCTACATAGACCTAACTCGAGGCCTCTCAGCCCACGAGATACCACTCAAGCCCCTCCCCTGCGAGAGGTGCAGAGAGAGGATAACACGGCTCTGGCAGGGAGAGGAGCAGAATTAAGAGGCCCCGACAGGGAAACACGCTAATCCACAGGAGCCCCGGAACCCGGGGGAGGAGCAGGGAGGGGGCGGGCCCGTAGCTCAGCCAGGACAGAGCGCCGGCCTTCTAAGCCCGGGGACTCCCCGCAGCACGGGGCCCTGCGCGGGGCGAGCCGGTGGTCCCGGGTTCAAATCCCGGCGGGCCCGCCACTCCTCACAGCTTAAACACCTCGACACCCTGGCTTCTAGCGTAGGCCTCGACCTCGCCGCCTATCCAGACACCCGCTAGCACAGGTCTAACTTTAGCCCCTTCACGGGCCTCTACGAGGTGGGCTTTTGCAAGAAGTGCTCCTACGTCGCTATGCTTAGGTTTGACCTTAACCTCAACAACAAAAAATGCAATACTACCCTCTTTATCGGCTTCCACAAGCAAGTCTACGTCTTCATCGTTGACTCTATAGTTACGCCGTGCACTCCTCACCCTGAAACCCCTTGCAGCAAGCTCTTCAAGGAAGAGACGCGATAGAACAGCTTCGGTTAGACCTCCTGCTAGGTTTTCAACCCTAGATAACCGCTTATTTATTTCATCCTGCTTAGCGTTTAACTCGCTTATCTCGTCTTTTAGAGTTTCATATAGTGTCCTCAACTCAACTAGCTCCGAGGAAACACGTTTAACATCAGCTTTAACTCCCGTAACAGCTTCCTCTATCTGATTTACGGCGTCACGCACTATGTCAGGGATCAGGATTAGCGCCTCTACAAGAAGGCCTGTATCACCTGTATATTTTAACCGCTCTAGTAAATCCCTATACCTCTTCTCCGAGTCAAAGGCTAGACCCAACACTTCACCCCTAAAGCAAAACGGGACTAGTATCCCCAGTTAACTCCTGGATCTATGCAGTACTTCATAAAAGCCTGTATAGCCATACATTCATGATACCCAGGCGAGGTTATTACCGCGCTTGCCTCACGTGATGGTCTTACATATAGCCTCTATTACCTGCTCTGGTGAAGCGTTACCGACGAGGAGCTTCTTTTTCCTAGACTTGGCGCCAGCTATTATTGACGCCTTGAGTTTGAGCTTCTTCCTAAATAGGCGTATTAGGGCATCATTTGCTCTTCCTTCCGACGGCGGCTCTCTAACCCTTACTATTACTTCTCCGTCCATAACTTCTATTCCTTCTCGCTTGCTCCCGGGCTGCACTATTACTTCTAGAATTGCTCCACTCTCCGATTCCCCTACTATCCTCGCTAGCTTCTTGCACTGCTCATTCAATATTCAACCCCCCAGGGTTTTTGCTATTTTCAGGGTGAGGAGTCTTTCCCCGCCTATCGCCTCCTCTTCTCCTTCTAGTTCTGCTTTTACTCCCTCCTCTTCTAGTGTCTTCACTAGTTCTATGATTGCCTCGTCTAGGCTGCAGTTCGGGCACTCCTCCTCGTAGAGGGCTACCATTGCCTTGCCGTCGCTGCATGCTACTAGCTCGGCGTAGTAGCTTCCCACCATTGAGTCGTTGAAGCGCTCCAGGGCCTCCTGGAGGGCTTCACAGTCTTCTCCCGTCAACGTAGTCGCCCCTGCAGAGAGCCTCGAGGCTCTCGGCATATATCGCTCCTTCGGGTGGAGGCCCCTTGTAGACGCCAGTAGCTACTATCACGGACACCGCGCCTATCGCCTTTGCCAGTTCCAGGTCCGTGTCTAGCCTGTCTCCTACTACTGCCACCCTGCCTGGGTCCCTGGCTCCAAGTGCTTCCAGGGCTGCGAGGCCCATCCACTTGCTCGGCTTTCCTGCGACGTAGTCCGGCTTCCTGCCTGAGGCAGTGGAGATGGCTTCCACTATTGCCCCGGCCCCGGGCGCCATCCCGCTCCCGGTGGGGAGGGCGTGGTCAAGGTTTGTCGCTATGAAGAGGGAGCCCCTCCTGAGGGCCTTGAGGGCTGCGTCTAGCTTCGGATAGCTGAGCGCCCTGTCGAGGCCTACGACTACGGCCTCGGCTAGCTCAGCCTCGCTAAGGGTCACAGGCACGTGGCCCGCGGCCGCTAGCTCCTCCACTAGGCCCTCCTCGCCCACCGGGTAGACTAGGGCCTCGCCTTTGATTCGCTTCAGGAGGAAGGCTGCGACCCACGCGCTAGTAACTATCCTCTCCACGGGCAGCTCCAGGCCAGCCCTCGCGAGGAGGAGCCTGTAGAGCCTCCTGCTCCTCGTAGAGTTATTAGTGACTATGGCTAGGCGACCCTCAGAGGCGAGGCGGCGGAGCACCCCCACGTTACCCTCTATGGGCCTACCCCCCAGCCAGACGACGCCGTCAAGGTCGGCCATCACGGCCTCGTACTCGTCTAGATGAGGGCAGCCCGCCAACCCCCAGCGGCACCCCCCGGCAGGCGAGGCTCGCCGGGGCCGGGTTAAGCGGGCTCCCCGCCCAGGACTAGACTATTGAGGGGGGCCTGTGACGAGTACTCCCGACTCCGACGGTGGTGGGGAGAAGGCATTTGGCTGAGGCCCCCAGGCTCGCTGCTTGAGGATCAGCTTGAGAACTAACTAGTTAATAGTGGGGGTGGAGCCGCCGGCGGGATTCGAACCCGCGACCACCGGCTTACCCGGGGCGACTTCGGTGCCCGGGCGCGGGGCGCCCATACGAGGCCGGCGCTCTACCGCTGAGCTACGGCGGCTCCCTCGTGGCCCCGGTGTGCTGATTCTACTCCGGGCGGGGGATTTTAATCCTAGCGTGTCGCCGCGTAGGGTGCGGGGTGCGCGCTGCGGGTTGGGCGAGGAGGAGGGTTGGAGGCCTCCATTCGCCTCTGGGAGGATAGCTGGGGTCTATGAGCCCCTGAGGCTTTACCTTGAGGTGGCTAGGGAGCTGGGTAGGGAGGACCTAGTTGAGAGGGCTGTGCTTAGCGAGGAGGACTTCTCCTGGCTGAGGCAGCGGGTCTCTGAGGCTGGGAGGCTCAGGCTCCTGGACCTGCTTGACGAGCTTGAGGAGAGGTTCCTTGAGAGGGTTGACCCCGAGGTTGCGAGGGAGGCCTTCAGGAGGTATGTCGTTGAGCTGAGCGCTGGCGATGCTAGGAGGAGGATAGCGAGGCTCCTCGCCTCTTGGCTCGTGGAGGCCGGGGAGGAGTGGGGCCATGTGAAGCTCGGCTAGGGAGTCCCACGGGGTCTGGGCTACTTCATTCAGTGATACGGAGGAACTCACTTTAACCGTGCAACCTCCCCTAGAGTGAGGCGGCCCCTGGAGGGGTGGCGTGTCGTGGTGGGCTTCACCCGCTACCAGCTACCAGACCTGCCCTACAAGTACGGCGACCTCGAGCCCTACATAATCGAGGAGATAATGAGGCTCCACCACCAGAAGCACCACGCGAGCTACGTTAAGGGCGCCAACGCCGCACTGGAGAAGCTGGAGAAGCACCTTAAGG
>JALTZJ010000047.1:2027-3135 GCA_027046245.1 Acidilobaceae archaeon | reverse complement strand
TAATACTCGTCTGCCTCGGGGTCGTAGCCGTAGAACTCCTCCTCGTTCCACTCGGGGTCATCAGGGTCGAAGTACTCCTCGGGAACCGTAGCAGACACTACCATACCCAGCACCCCCAATACTAAACTAGCTAATGTTGCTCCACTGCTAGATACAGGGATTATTACTATAAAACCGTGCATCCCGTTAAAGTGGGGGTACGAGGTTTGCGTATAGACTATGCAAGTCTGGCGGTGTCGGCCTAGGGCGTTGCTAGGGAGTATTCGAGGCCTAATACGTCAAGGCACGCATTCACTTCTCGATAACTCTTCTGACTTCCTCGAGGAACGCTTCTATAGAGCTGTCGTGTAGGGGCTTTACCTCGTCGTTCTCATGTTTGTGGTGGGGAAACGTCTCTATGTTGGGGTGGTGAGGGGCGTTGTCGTATCTTAACACCGGTCTTTCTCCGTGGAGGAGTGTATACGAGTACTTTGCTATCTCACCTCCCACTAGGAGCTCTGCCACGAACACACGGTACCCGCTTTTCACGGCGAGCAGCTTATAGTACCCTTCCCTGCCTGTGACGCCCGGCCTGTACGCGGCGAGAACTACTTCGTGGAAGCCGAGCTCCCGTAGCTTGCCAGTCACGTATGAAACCCTGTCCGCCAGGGTATGAGTCATACCCTTCTACTCTCCCCGCTTCTCAACTAGCCGTTTAATCTCGTTCTCGACTCTCTCCAGCTCCTCCACGAGGCCCGACCATATCATGAAGTCCCCGTGAACCTCCGGGTCCAGGGGCTCCGGTATCAGCCCCCTCACCCACTTCTCCCGGAACTCCCTACTATCCATACCATACTTCTCCTCAAACCTCTTCAGCTCCCCCAGTATCCAAAGCCTCTTAAGCACAAGCCTCTCTAGGACCTCAACAACGGACTCCATTAGGGCCCCCACTAGTATCCACTTTATTCCACGAGGCCCCATTTATAGCACTGAGGATCAGACCGCCTCCCTGCGCAGCCTAGCACTTGCATAGGCATAGTTTTTCTCCTTCCTCCTCATCCTCCCACTCGGCCAGATCCTCCTCCAGAACCTCGTAATACTCGTCTGCCTCGGGGTCGTAGCCGTAGAA
>JALTZJ010000047.1:0-2017 GCA_027046245.1 Acidilobaceae archaeon | reverse complement strand
CTGGCACGCCGCCCCGCCCGGGCCGGGGCGGCGTGCCAGGCTCCTCACGCCGCGGGCAAACGAGACCAGGTCTTCCCTGCGTATCACAACCTCAACTATCTCCCCCTCTCTAAGGTCCACGGGGTCTAGAGGCTTCAGCACGCCCCCCTCAAAACGAGCCCTTATAACGCGGGCCACAAGGCAGCACCCAACATAGATTACATAGAGGATCCTGGGGGCTTTAAAAGTTGGAGAGTCACAGCATCTACTCAGCACTTGCATAGGCATAGTTTTTCTCCTTCCTCCTCATCCTCCCACTCGGCCAGATCCTCCTCCAGAACCTCGTAATACTCGTCTGCCTCGGGGTCGTAGCCGTAGAACTCCTCCTCGTTCCACTCGGGGTCATCAGGGTCGAAGTACTCCTCGGGAACGGCCATAGCCATACCCAGCACCCCCACTACTATCTACCCGGCACCACCATAAAAACCTAATCTCCCACCAAAATCTTCTCTAGGATATCTTTAAAACACTGCGGGAGCCTCAGAGCCCCGCTACTCTGCTATCTATTATGCTTTCATAATTATGTAAACTTACGCTAGTGTCCGCTATTTTTCTTTAAATCTATATTTTGGTTTATTTTCATAATGTTCCACTCTATACTTGCCTTCAGGTGCCTCAAGCTCTATATCAATAGCAGCTTCTCCATCATTTTTGTTCTTTTCTTATAAGTATCTGAGGGCCTTCTAATAATATTAATACTGCTATTACCTATTTTGAATGAGACTTTGAGTATATCTTCTTCTTCGTTATATTTCTTTTCCGACGGCACTCCGCCTACAGCTCTTAGCAGCATGCTTGCAAGACCTTCAGCGAATTCCCTATTTTTATTAGTCTCTTTCTTCTCCTTAGTCATCATTCCACACCAGGCTTGGCGGGCCGACTCCATTAACAACAAGTATACAATATTTTACATATAATTTTTGTGGTCTTAGAGGGTTTATCGTAGCGCTATCTTTTCCTACTTATTATTGATATAGTCAAAATCTTCCTGTTTCCTCGTTGAGCAAGGCCGGGAATTCCTCGCTCACTATAGATGTGTCTTCGGGGTTGATGGCGTCATAATAGCCTCTTGGCTTCTCTCTTGAGCTGTCTTATCCACGCTATCGCCTCCTTTTCCCACTCCTCTATGTCGTAGACTAGGTAATCGACTCCAGGCTCTGCGATATCAGCTAGGAGCATCAGTCTATCTTTTGTGTTCAGCTTCTTTATGCCGCGTGCTACTATAACAATGTCTATGTCGCTTTCATCTAGATAGTCGCCCCTTGCTCTAGAGCCAACAATGTACACTGCCTCAACGTCGAGCCTCTCAGCAGCCTTCCTAGCGAACCTCAGAGCCCTCTTAAGCACCTCCTCCTGGCTCCTCACTGCAGAAGCTGCCTTACCCATTCCAGGATCACCCTGGCGCAGTCAAGGGCCCTTGAGGCGTCTTCCTCCTCGTAGACCTCGTATGGGAGGCCGTCAGCGGCGTCCGGGTACCTGCTAACCACGTAGTGAGGGTTAAGGTAGCGAGCGCACCACTCCACATCCCTCGGCGGCTCCACGCGTTTCCCCGCCCTCATTATTCTGAATGACTTTTAATGATTACTGGTGCTTTGAGGGCGGGGTTGGTGCCTCGGCCCCCGCTCACAGGCTTCACGGGGGCCTCATGGGCCCCGTTCGCGGGGAACGCCACGCCCCGCACATCTGGGTGAAAACCGTGAGATTTGAGCCACTTGACGCCGATATTTATGGCTCCAATGAAGTCGCGTTCAACCATGTAGCCGTCCACGGGGCCGAGCCTGAGGCGCAGCCTGTAGACCTTCACCCTCACGTGGCGGCGGCCCCCTCTCGCCGCAGCGCGGGTCACCGAGGGGAGCCACCGCCGTAGAAAGTTTAGTATTATGGCATATTCTTGTATATTATTTTGGTGTTGGTGGTGTCCTCCTCGGAGCGCTTTGTAACTGTTAGCGAGGCTCGTAGGGTGCTCGGTGTCTCCTAC
>JALTZJ010000046.1 GCA_027046245.1 Acidilobaceae archaeon | reverse complement strand
CGTCATGTGGGGAGGTATGTATTCTACAGGGGTTATTGGCACCGGCGTTACCTGCCACGGAACATCTTCAGGCCTAATTTTATAATTATTTGTTAACCAGTCTGCATGATCTTCCCAGTACTTTTTAGAAAACATGAAGACGTAGTCTCCGGAATAAATCTCTACGTGGCTTGAGACCCTGAACACGGATTTCCATCCAACGCCTATGTAACCCTTATACCCTTTACTAGGCTTCTTGGATGACCGTATAGAGCATAGGCTCTTAACATCATTTTGGTCAAAGGGCTTACCATCATGCTCTATAACAACCTTATCGCGGTAAAGATCTATTATAAAGGATCCTCCTCTCTTACCTAGATCCATCCGCGCATCCTCAGCATTCTGAAGGAACTCAAGGATGAACTGACCTGGTTCGATGAACATCAGTTGGGAGAGAACGTTGAGAGAGTTCCTCACGCTCTCTCCCGCAATGCCTTTCGTGCCACTTAGCCACTCCCGCTGAATATTTTGAATATAGTTTATTGCATGCGTGGGGGTGGGCAAACGCTACCCACCCTATAACTCCCATAACTCTCAATTTAAAGATTTAAAAACATTTTAATGGTGTTATAGGTGAGCCACGAAACGATCTCCGTTCTCATACCGGAGGTTTTTACCTCCTTAGCATTGACTAGAGAGATTTAACAGCGTCAGGTATATGGTTTGCTGCGCGTGTGTGATGGACAGGGTCAAGGTAAGGGGTGCTTAGGCCTCCCGGCCACATGGATCTCTACGAGGGGAGCTGAGTGTACCCGTCTACGAGCTGTTCCTTTTTAAAGTAAAGCTGCGGGCGGTGCTAGTGAGGAGAGTTAACCCTAGACTAGTCCTAGAGGTTGTAAACATGGTGCTAGACCACGTCAACGTGATGGACGAGAAGCTTGTTCACGATAAGGTGGTGGAGGTGGCTCTATTTACCGGCTGTAGAGCGGTTGACGCCTGCTATATAGCGACTGCTAAGCATGTTAATGCCGTGTTTGTTACCAATGACAGAGTCATGAGAGATAATGCATTGAAATCCGGAGTCAAAGCTCGCTACCTGCTGGACGATAGGAATTAGGGGAGGCTGGCGAGCGAGTTAGTATAATAGTCGACCGGCTCCTCCACCAGTGCAAGGGGATGCTAGGGCGCCATGTTTAACACCGTTCTCCATGGATCTGGCTGACACCTCGTAGCCTCTGGGAACCCCCTCACGCCGCACCCCTCCGCCGCGTAAGGCCCCGGCCAGCTGCCACTGTCTCGAGCTAGCCAGCGCGGACTACCCGTAGAGGTCGTTGCGTCAGCCGAGAACAGGATAACTGCCAGCATGTTTCCGCTGGGCTGGCGCAGCCGTTGAGGGGCTCCGCGCCGTCACTCCATGTGCTTGGGGACCTTAGGGTACTTCTTCCAGACAGCGCCCTTCAAGACCATGGTAGTTTGTGAGGCCTGCCTAGAAGGGCTGAAGCAGAGGGTAAAGGGCTCCAAGCGTCTAGCCCGCCTACTCAAGTTAAAATACAGGCGGATACCCACCTTAAGGGAATCCCAAGGATCCCAGGCATAGTTACTCTAGGAGGCTCGGTAGAAGACTCTAGTCAGGGGAGCATTCAGCGATTTCTCCGCCACATCGACGATTTCTTTTAGCCTTTCAGCCAGCTCCTCGAATCTAGAAGGGTCGACCACTTCATCTTCTAGCTTCTCTAGAGTTGAGCGCGTCTCCTCAGCTAACCGAGCAAGCTCTTCATTCCCCTTAACGTCCCTTGAGAGCCTCGCTATGTAAGCTAGCGCTTCGAGGGGTGAAGGCAAGACCGCGATGTTTCCTCTACTTTCCACATAATTACTTATAATCCTTGCAGGATTCCAGCACTCAACGTTTTCAATCACTATCTCCTTAATTTCTTTAATGCATTTAAACGAGCCGTGTTTACAGTCTGGCCGAGCGGCTATTCTCCTGAGCTCGTTAGCAGCTTCTCTTAGCGAGAGTATGGCTGCTGTTGTGTCGCCTCCGAGCTCTGCTAGCAGTTGGACCTCTCTACTCTTCTCTTAGCTTCTTGCACCGCCCGCCTGGTATAGTAGGCCTGTAGGGCTACGAAGGCTACTACACCCAGCTGCACAATAATCAATGCAATCTCTGCGATGCCAGCCAGTAACCAACTCCCCATGAGTCGAGGGCCGCGAGGTGTATCAAGGCTCGGGGCGTCTAGGCTTGTAGTGGCGGGCTAAAGGCTTATCCCCAGTCGCCACACTAAAATTTATGGGCTGCGAGTCAGCGGTTCCAACCCAGCCCATCGAGCCCCCGGCCCGGTGGGCCCTCAGCTCGGCTTGCCGTCATCATCCCCGCCGCCCTGCATTATATCTCACGTTCACGGGCTTGGGGGGATAAGCCGCTTCTAGTTTATGGCCGAGAAATGATTAAGTAGCCCGGCCCTAGGAGTCCCTGCCTTGGGACTTCTCCTCGAGGCACTCTAGCCCCTTCCTTATCACGTCGCTCCACGACAGGCCCAGCCTATCCTTACGCCTCTTAAGCTCCTCGAACTCTTCATTATCAAAGACTATGTGCACCCGCTTAACCATATGCATCCCCGCCTTAGTGGTGGGGCTGGTTCTGGGCGGGTGTCATGAGAGGCTTGAGGAGCTGGAGTGCCGGGCTAGGTTTGAGAAGCTGCTGGCGGAGTACGTGGCCTTGAGGGTGGTGGCTGAGGCCGTCTCCAAGCTGAGGACTGTCGGCTCGAAGGACCCGCTGGGGGAGCTAGAGGCGATGCTGGGCGAGGCCCTAAGCTACGCTGAGGCGCTGCTATTCAGGCAGGCGGGCTGCGTGGACGGGCCGCTCTCAGTCCTGAGCCTGGAGACCCAGTCCCTGATAGAGAGGCTGCAGAGGGAGAGAGTCGGGAAGCACGCCCTGAGAGGGTGACGCTGCTTGCTCGCCGTAGCGCTGCCCGAGGGCTTCATGAGGCTGGCTTGGGTTGAGTTGGCGCTACTCTACCTGGCCCTTGCGGCCCTAGCCCAGGCCCTCGCCAGGGCGCTCCTAGCGGCCATACTCTCGAGGTCCTGCATGGGAGAGGCTACGCTGCTATGGCTACCCCCGCTGCCCAGGCTGGTGCTGCGCGTGGAGCTCCAGAGGGCTGCCTGCA
>JALTZJ010000045.1 GCA_027046245.1 Acidilobaceae archaeon | reverse complement strand
TAGCCAGGTATAGGGAGCTGGCAAAGCTCTACGGCTCGAGGAGCATGGCCAGGGCTATAGTGGGCGAGGAGATATCATCAGAGGCGCTGAGAAGGGCTAACACGGCAGCCGCCAGGATAGCGAGGGTGGTGGTCCACCCCGACTACAGGGGGGACGGGCTGGGCGTACTTTCGGTGAGGATGGCTGTAGAGTGGGTTAGAGAGCGTAGGATACCTGAGATGAAGAGGAGGAAGCATGTTGTGGAGACTATAGCTCAAATGGCCAGGTACAACCCGTTCTTCGAAAAAGCGGGATTCATCTACCTGTGGGAGACGGCGAGCGGGAGGCCAGTACTATTCCATCCTCTCACAGAGGAGGCTAGGAGGAAGATAGAGAGGTTTATAGAGGAGGATGTTGAGGCCAGGGATCACCGTGGAAGGCTGTACAAGCCCAGATACGGCCGAGTGGAGCCATTACCAGCCCCCATAGTCTTCAAAGGAGTGTCCAAGATGTACAAGAGCGAGCTAGACATAGCGAGGCTTCCTCAAGAGCTGCAGGAGGTCCTGAGGGCCTTCGGAGTGGAGAGGAGGCTGGTGGAGAGGTACGTGTTGAGAGAAGTGGACCTGGAGATAGAGCCCGGGAGGCTCTACGTCGTTGTTGGCGCCTCGGGAGCCGGGAAGACAACCTTCCTAAGAATGCTGATAGGGGGCGTTGCGGGCGTCAGCGACGAGAGGTACAAGCCATCCTCAGGCAGCATAGAAGCCCCCGAAGGGGCTAAGGTGGAGTATCTGCTGCCAGGGGAGAGGGAGCCGGAGTTCGGCTTTGAGACCCTGCTGGAGCACGTTGCATCGAGGGCTGGAGACCCCGCGATAGCTGTCGAGATACTCAGCAGCGTCGGCCTCTCAGACGCAGTCTTCTACAGGGCTAGGTTCAGCGAGCTGAGCACCGGCCAGAAGGAGAGGGCAAAGCTGGCATCCATGCTGGCCGCGAAGCCCAGCCTAATGGTTATAGACGAGTTCGCTGCCCACCTAGACGCCCTGACAGCGCAGAGGGTGGCTAGGAGGATCGGCAGGATAGCTAGGGACGCAGGCATAACTCTGGTGGTCTCCACCAACAGGCCCGAGATAGTTAGGGCTCTGGGCCCAGACTGGATAGTCTACGTGGGGTACGGGGCGGCCTCCATAGAGAGGTACGAGGAGTCCAACTACTGGAAACACTAACAAACCCCCCGCAACAACATACACGCGGGGAGGGCGGCCTCCCGGTGAAGACACTGGTTTCACCCGACAGTGTGCGTGGGGAGAGGTTACTCCACGGAGGGCCGCCCTCCGACGAGGAGTGCCCAGCGATAATCCTAGACTTCGACGGAGTGCTAGCCTTGGAGGGGCCTCTAGGCTTAGCGCCCCGCCGTCTAGGGCTAGAGGTCCTAGCTGAGGCCCTCAGCCTGGGGCTCAAGGTGTACATAGTCTCCGGCAGGAGGGAAGCCGATAGGCCTGTGGTCGAGAGCCTGCTGGCCGAAGCCGGGATCACGGCAGGGAGGCTGGCCCGCGTTGTGCTGAGGTCCTCCAGAAAGCCGGAGGTTGACCACAAGCTGGATAGCATACTCAAGATTAAGGCTAGGGAGGGGTGCGTAGCAGAGATGCACGACGACAACCCGTACGTGCTTCACTCTGTCAGAAGACACGTCAAGGCCGGAGTGCTACACCACGGGGACCAATGTAGCGTGTTGTATGGAGTAGCCTCAACTAGCAAGTGCAGACCCGAGGGGGAGAGGTAGCCAGGTTGGGAGAGGGCAAGCCAGACTCGGCGGTACTAGCCCTGTTATGGGGCCGGCCAGCCAGGATCCTCATGGTTAGAAAAAGATGTCAGCCGGGCTATCCATGGGCATGCGACCTAGCCTTGCCAGGAGGCAGGATAGAGGAGGGGGAAGAGGCCTGGGAGACCGCTGTCAGGGAGGCGTGGGAGGAGGCTTGGATACACCCCAAATCCGTCGAGGTAGTAGGGGGCTACTGCTGCGAGTCGACACTAGCTAGGCCTAGGAGGATAGAGGTAGTTATAGCAGTGCTGGAAGGGCCAGCAGAGCCCAAGCCTTCCGGGGGCGAGGTAGACGCTGCAATATGGCTAAAACTATCGACGCTATCCAGAAGCCCCAGGCCAGTACACCACCCAATAGCCGGTAGGGTGCTAGGCTACAAGCTAGACGGAGGGCTGACGCTCTGGGGGGCTACCATGAGGATAGCCAGGAGGCTTCTAGCCCTCATACAGTCTGGAGAAATCTGGCAGGTGGAAAAGGTGAAGAATACGCAAACACAACAAGGTTAAGATAAGTGGAGGCGGGCCGATGGCCAAAGCACCCTAGACGGAGGGTGCAAGGCGTTGAACCCGGGTCAGGAGCCTCCGGCCAAGGGGGGTTATGATGACAAGGCCCGCAGGCGAAGGGCCCGCCCGTAGAAGATTTAACCCCGTCACAATAGAATCTATACTCGGTTCGTGGGCCCGTAGCTCAGCCAGGCAGAGCGGCGGACCCGCACAGGAATGAAAACGGGGCCGAGGCTCCAGACCCGTAGGTCGGGGGTTCAAATCCCCCCGGGCCCACCACACAGCGCCCCCGATTCGCGGGGGGCGCTTTAGGGGCTCCTACACTCCCTGAGAATCCTTAGAGGGCTGGCTAGTCGTCCCCGAGAACCTTCCAGGACTTAAGTATCCCTTATTGGATAGTGATTGAAGACTTCATCGCACTCACTTTAATAATCCCATAGTCTAGTTGAGTCTATCATGGGTGCCCCGAGTTTGGCTGGTTCTCCATTCATAACTAAAGTGGTTGAAGTCAAGTCTGAGGACCTGGTCGTAGTCTACGGCTTGGGGAAGCCCAAGGAGGTCAGGCTCCCCAGAGAGGTTGTAGCCTGGATGAAGGACAGCTATCCCATCACGAGGATCCTGGAGGAGGCCGTAAGCCACTACAGCTTCAGGAGGAGGCTATCCCATCCAGGAGCCATAAGAAGCCTAATACTACTCCTCTACGCCCGGGGCACTGGCGAAGCCCCATACAGGGTAGCCAGGAGGTTTGGAGTAGCCCCAGAACAGCTGTACAGGCTGGAGAGGGGGTTGAAGAAGGACGGGATGTACGACTTCGTGCTAAACGCCCTATCACTACACCAAGCCGAGGAAAGCAATAAAACCACCACGGGCGAGTAGGAAATAGAGGGTGCCGGGGTAGCTCAGCTAGGTAGAGCGCCG
>JALTZJ010000044.1 GCA_027046245.1 Acidilobaceae archaeon | reverse complement strand
GCTCTCGACTCTAACCCCTATCGTGTGGGCAGCCAGGGCTGCGTCGCCGCAGTAGGCCACGGCTGCAAGGTACGCTACGTTACCTAGAACGAAGGCTAGCCTCTCAGCCAGCGCCGGGGCTCCGAGGCGCGCCATCTGGAGGGCTAGCCTCCCGGGCGGGCGGGGCCTGAATGGTGCCCCGAGGGAGCCAGTGTAGGCTAGTAGCAGCGCTAGGGTTGCTATCGTAGCTACTATACTCGCTACCGCTGCTCCCCTGACTCCGAGCCCCGGTAGGGGGCCCAGGCCGAGGATGAGGGGCGGGTCTAGCACGGCGTTGACTAGTGCTCCCAGGGCTACGCTGAGCGCTATCGGCCTGCTAGCCTCCGCTGCCCTGTAGCCGGCGTCGAGGGCCATGGCAGCGTAGACTAGGGGGATCCCCAGCACCCTGACCCTGAAGTACTCCACGGCGGCGTCCCTAACGGCGTCACTGGCGCCCGACGCCACGAGGTCGACCAGAGCCGGGGCGAGAAGGTAGCCTAGCGCCGCCGCCGGCAGGCCGAGTAGGAGGCTGGCGGTGAACCCCTCGCTTACCGCCCTCCCCGCGAGGCCCCTGTCGCCGGCGCCGAAGGCCTGGCTCGCGACCACCAGGACGCCGGTCATGTAGAGGCTCGAGCCTATGAACCAGAGCCAGCTGAGGTAGCCGCCCACGCCGACAGCAGCCAGTGAGGCCTCGCCTAGCAGTGAGACGAAGTAGGCGTCAACAAGCCAGAGCAGGCTCTCCAGGCTGTCAGCCATCATCAGGGGGAGGGCGAATCTAAGTGCCCTCCCCGCGACGAGCCTGTCGGGCAGCATTACTCATCACAGGCCCAGGCCCGCCATAGCCTCCCTAGCCTTCTCCTCCAGGTAGCCCAGCATAGTGTTGTAGAGCCTCTCGCCCAGCTCTACATCGGATTCATACTCGCCGGGGTAGATGCTGCCGGTCCCGCTGCACTCAGCGGTTCGGAGGTAGCTGAAGCACCCGGGCCTGCCGGGCTCCCCCCGCCCCTTGAAGCCGCTCCTACCCAGTATGTAGGCGGCCACGCTAGCCTCGCCCCGCCCAGCATGCATCTCGCCACCTAGCTCGCCAGCGACGGCCTCCCACGGCCAGAGGTGGAGGATCCTCATGCCGCCCCTGAGGCTATACTCCCTAGTACAGGCGTCGAGCACCGCCACGTTACCCCCATGCCCGTTGACCACGATGAGCAGCCTCACGCCGTGCCTCTCAAGGCTGGCGAACACGTCACGCAGGAATAGGCAGTAGTGTACCGGGTCGATGGCAACGGTCAAGGGGAAATCCATGTGCTCGGGCGAGACGCCATAGGGCAGCACAGGGAGCGCGACGGCGCCTATCCTAGACGCTAGATCCCTGGCAAGGCTGGCAGCAACGAGAGAGTCGGTACTAAGTGGGAGAGCCTCTCCATGCTGCTCCCAGCTACCCACAGGAAGCACAGCAACCCTAGCACCCCTCATAGACGGCCACGGCTCAAGGCTATGGAGAGCCTCCAAGGCGCCACTACACCCCCAGGCAGTCACGCTCCCTTAACCCGGTGCTGATAATGCGGGCTAGTTTAGCTAGGAGTGCCTAGAGCGCATGAGGGAGTAGGCTAGTAGCAGGGCTGTTAACGCTATATATGAAGCTACTAGTAGCGGCTCCCCCATGGCCCTGGAGAGCGCTAGGCCCGCCGCTCCGCTGCCTAGGCCCACGCTGAGGCCGAAGACGCCGTAGGCCCTAGGCGAGCCCCCTTCCAGGAGCGCCACGCCAGCCTTGAAGCCTGCCTCCAGGAAGCCCATGGCCATCCCCCAGAGGAGCGCCGCAAGTAGTAGGGCCTCCCTAGTGGGCGGCAGAGCCAGCATGGCGGTGGCGGCGGCAGCTAGCAGCGGGTAGGGGGCTAGCCCCTTCAAACCCAGCCTGTCGACTAGGAGGCCCGAGGCTATCGCAGCCCCAGCGTCCACGGCCATCGCCACAGCGTAGAACACGGCAACTGCCTCTGCTCCTACCTGTGCGTAGTGGTAGCTAAGCACAGGCCAGGGAGCTAGGAGGGCGGCCCCCGCGAAGCCGAGAAGCGCTACTCCCCTCAGATCCGGCCTCTTACCCCTAGACACGGGCTCGAGGCCCCGCATGGAGGCGTAGAAGTAGGCTGCTAGTAGCGCCGCGAGGCTCAGGGCGCCTGGCACGGCTAGGGCTAGGAGGCCCCGCCAGCCCAGCGCTGTCAGGAGCCACGCTACTATTAGCGGGCCAGCTACTGCCCCCACCTGATCCAGGGCCTCGTGGATGGCGAAGGCCTTCCCGGCGCCAAGGCTTCCCCGGGCTCCAGCTATTATGGAGTCCCTGGCAGGCGCCCTGAGGCCCTTTCCTAGCCTCTCGGCTAGGTAGAGTAGCGTGGCCTCCCTCCAGGTGGGGGCTAGGGCTAGTAATGGAATCGCTGTTGCGGTGATTGCGTAGCCTAGGAAGGTGACCGCCCAGGGCCCTCGAGGGCCTAGCATGGACGCTAGAAGCCCCCCTAGGGGTCTGGCTGCGTAGGCCAGCGCCTCGCCCGCCGCTACCGTCCCAGCTGCTATGGCGGGCGCCGAGAGGGCCTCAAGGAGGGGGCCGGAGACGCTCCTGCCGCCCTCGTATACAGTGTCGGCTAGCAGGCTAACCAGGCCTAGTAATAGTATCAGTGCGACCGCTGCACTAGTCTTACCGCCGCTCGGTACCCGCGAATATACGTTGCTTGTCAAGGCCTTCCCGGCTAGGCCTCCACGTGCAGAGGGGTTAAGCAGAGCTCTCTTGAAAGGTATAAACGGATACTTCTGCAACACGGTTTAACCCCTCTGGGGGGTGCTCGGGCGGGCCATGCATCTAGCCAGCGAGCTGGAGCTGGCACTCGCCAAGGCACTCCTAGCGCTGCACTGGCTGTTATGCGCCTATGCCCATCTCAGGTATCCTGAGGAGGCGCTCCAGGTGATAGAAAGGGTTTCAGGGCTCAGGAGCCGAGTGCTCCCCAGGCTCCTAGGAGGCTACATGCTCATACTGGGCCTCGGCGTAGCCCAGCCCCTGCCCGTGGTTGTGAAGGCCTCCCTAGCAGCCAGCACCCCCATGCTGGCAGCCATGATAGCGAGCCACGCCGTTATGATGGCTTCTAGCAGGTATAGGGCGCTGGAGCAGGCTAACCTTGCTAAGACGATGGCGGTAGCCGCTGCGACAATACTGCTCTACTCCGCCTCCTGAATACCCTTTCCCCGCAAGCCACTGTATCTTGGTGGTGCGGCGCAGCAATGGGGAAGCCCAGGGTATTCGTCACTAGGGAGGTGTTCCCCGAGGCGCTCAAGCTCCTAGAGCAGTACTATGAGGTCGAGTTGTGGGACAGGTTCCAGCCGCCGCCCTACGAGGTGCTCCTAAGGGAGGCCAAGAGGAGCGACGCGCTATACACGCTCCTCAGCGACAAGGTGGACTGCATGCTCCTAGAGGAGTCGCAGCCCCGCCTAAGGATAGTGGCCCAGATGGCAGTAGGCTACGACAACATCGACGTGGAGTGCGCCACCAGGCTGGGAGTCTACGTCACCAACACGCCGGGAGTCTTAACGGAGGCGACAGCCGAGCTCACATGGGCGCTTATACTAGCCGCGGCACGCCGCATAGTAGAGGCGGACCACTACGTAAGGTGGGGTGAGTGGTGGAGGACCCGAACCGGCTGGCACCCGATGATGCTCCTAGGCATGGAGCTCCAAGACAAGACACTGGGCGTCCTCGGGATGGGCAGGATAGGCGCCAGGGTCGCGGAGATAGGGAAGGCATTCGGCATGAATATAATCTATCATAACAGGCGGAGGAGGCCTGAGGCAGAGGAGAGGCTAGGCGCCCGCTGGGTCACCCTAGAAGAGCTACTAAGGGAAAGCGACGTACTCACGATACACGTGCCCCTAACACCCGAGACCAAGCACATGATAGGGGAGAAGGAGCTAAGAATGATGAAACCAACAGCGATCCTAGTAAACGTGGCCCGAGGCGCAGTAGTGGATACAGAAGCCCTAGTAAAGGCCCTCAGAGAGGGCTGGATAGCAGCCGCAGCCCTAGACGTCTTCGAGGAAGAGCCTCTCCCCGAGAACCACCCCCTCACAGCCTTCAAGAACGTAGTGCTAGCACCACACATAGGAAGCGCCACCAGGGAGACAAGACTCAAGATGTCAATGATGGCTGCCGAGAATCTCGCAGCCTTCGCCCGGGGAGAGGTGCCCCTGAACCTAGTGAATCCTGAGGTAGTAAAGGTGAGGCCTCCAGGCTTCCATCAAGACTAAGCTCCACTAGGGAAACCCTAAATGGAGGCCCCGGGAGGGGAGAGGGTAGGGGTGTGCTCTATGTTTCGCCTCCTCCCTCCCCGCCTCCTTCTTCGCTGGTTTCCCCGATTCTTCTAGTCGCGGCTTCTGCTGCTCTAGCCCGCCTCTCCTCCCTGAGGGTCATGAAGAGGTCGTATCCCATGTAGAGTACTATTACTGCGAAGACTAGGCCTGCTAGGAGGGCTACGTTGCTCCACATAATCGTGACCTCGTAGACCGGCACGATTGTGAGGGGTTCTCTAACGTCCCTCAGGAGCAGTACTCCCCCGGGGCCTGGAGGGACTATTCGGTCGCCTACTATGTAGCCTGTAAGCTTCCTGCCCAGTATGAGGCCTGGGATGGTGTCGGGCTGGTAAACTGGTATGCTGCCCCCCTCTTCTACCCAGAACTCGCGGGGCTGGAAGGGCCCCTCGACGGTGACCTTATACATCTTCTTGTATACGGCCTCCTCGTTTATCGGCTTATCAACGATTATGGTTAGGGTGGGTAGGCTACTCTCTATCGTGCCCTTCCAGCCCTGGAAGACGTATGCGACTCTCTCTGGGTCTGGGGCTGCTGGCACCCTCTGCTGGGCCGTGAGGGTTACTGCTTCGCCCTGCTTAACCCATACCTCCCGTGGCCCCTCCAGGGTGCGCCACGTCACCCTGTAGTGGACCTCATATACCGGGTAGACCTCTGCTCCTCCCTGCCTGGGTATGACTGCTATCCTGCCTTTGCCTAGGAGCCTGGCCTCCGCACCCGCAGCCTCTACGTCTGCAAGTACTAGCTTGCTCCCCTCGCCTATGCTGATCTCCCCCTGAACCCTCACCACGGATTCCTCCCTCGCCTTGAGCCAGTACTCCTCGTCGCTGAACCCGTAGTCGCTCAGCTTCACCACTACCCTGTAATAGGCGTCGTAGACTAGGGTGACCGTCGTGGGGCTGGCTACTGGCACCTCGAGCCTGTTCCCCGTCAGCCTCCCCGGCCCGTCTACTCGGGAGAAGACGTAGCGTGCATCGCCCTCCTCTACCTCCAGTGGCAAATCTATAACGAGGCTATCGCCGGCCCTGACCCACTCCCTAACCTCCACTATCCCCGGGGGATTAGAGCGGGCTACAACCATGAACTCCGTGACATAGTAGGGCTCCACCCTAGAGGCGCCCTCCGGGACCTCAAGGCACAGGCCCTCAATGAGGACACCGTCGACTAGCCACCCCTGGAAGACTAGCCTGGAGGACTCTCCGGTGTAGAACACTTGCTTAGCCACGCAGACATTACTGCCTGGGTCGAGCCTGAGCGGCTTCCCTGCCACGACAAAGGAGAGACCATCTACGGTCACAGGCAGGGGGAAGGGGAGAGGATTGTCTAGCTCCGCAGCCGAGGCTTCCACAGCCATGCCGAGGCTCAATGCTACGATCAGGAGGCCGAGTAGCTGGAGCAGCCGTAGCTGCTTATCCCGCACGGTCAACCCCTACCGAGACCTCCTAGCCCTCTCAAGAGAGGAATATAATAGTGCCGCTCCCACGGCAGCAGCCAGTGCAGATACTATAGGGGCTGCGTAGCCGCCCCAAGGCACGCCGCCAATCATGACACCCTTAACCCAGTCAGGATCCACAACTTCAACTCTTTCCACGGCGTCACCTTTAATGAGGAGCCTGCCGTCACTAGTATAGCCTATCAGCCTGTGCAGAATACCGGTCTCCCCTCTACCGCCAGGAATATAGAATAGGATATCGCCTATGCCGTAATCTAATGGTGTATGTACGCTAGCGACAAACACAATACTGCCTGTAGGCACGAATGGCTCCATGCTGCCCGTGAGGACCCTGTAAACGTGTATCTCGCTATTTAGCACTTGGCTGAATTGATAGCCTGCTGCCGTTCCCAGTTCAACGCTTAATGCCAGTAAGAGTAGTGTTACGACTGTTTTAGCCCGCCTTCTCGACCTGGACAAGGATTGCAGTCACCTCCTCTTGGTTTACCGCCTGGGGTAGGGTTCCACTGAAGACCACGCCAACGGTATCAACGTAGACCTGACTAATGGTTCCCGCAGCAAGATATGGGGGATTGTTGTCGTTAGGATTGTCAGTGTATATCAACACATATACATTATAGAAGCCTGCGTAGACTGTATCCTCTACTCTCAGGGAAAACCTAATCTCGTCGAAGAGCGTAGAAGACGTGTTACCCTGGTATAGTAGCGTGAAATCAGATAGGATGACGGGGTATTTACTTACGACTATCGGGCCCGTGCCTCCAACACGGGCTATATTATCACTCGCTACACCTAGCTGCACAGCATAGGCTCCACTAAGGCCTGAGGCCCACGTAAGTGCCAACAGGGACGCTGAAAGCAGTACTAGGGTTCTAAGCGTTAACAGCCTAGAACGCATGTAACCCTCACCTCTACTTGCTCGACATTAATGATCTGAACACCGCCCTGGAATGATACTAGGGCGTCGTAGGTATTAGCACTTGAAGCGCCTATAGTAACGCTGTAATCAACCTGGTTTCCATTATTGTCAAAGGCGTAAAACTCGACTATGAATACTTTATAGCCTGTAGCGGGAAAGTAAATTGTAGCTGAAGCTCCCTGTAGTATGCCTTGTTGCACGTCGACAGCGATACTCCTCACGTAGGCCTGGTTGGTGCCGGTGTCTACCCCCACCAAAGCGCTGGGCGACGATATTGGTAGCGTGGGTTGCACGGCAACACCGATTTCTAGAGCATTAACTCCGCTAAGATGTCCCACGGCAGCAGTAGATGTAATAAGGAGAAGCAGGAACGCTGTTGTGGATGCTGATACCGCTATAATCGACCTCTTACTAGTTAGCTTTCTAGGCATTGTCAATCCCACCTCGATTAAAGTTTTTGATGATGCCGGTGTTTCCACGGCAATTACGATGCTTCAGCTCCGGATAAAGTAAATTAAAATAAAATTTAAAATAGTATGTGGAGTTATATGAGAGGGCAGTAGTATTAAATAGTGAAAATTGGTTGATTAGGAGTATCAATATATTTACTGGGGCTACGGCGTCTCCTGGATTACTAGTATCTCAACGTTGCCCACTAGTCTGGGATCTACAGGTGACGGGAAGTTAACTGTGACGGTCTGCTGGACTGTGGCTCCAGTTGTAGCGTCGGTCTGCGGGGTTATACCTGTTACCATTGCGCTAGTTACAGGGTTGCCGGCAGAGTCGTAGATGTTAACTACTACAGTGTAGGTGGTGTTAGCCTCAGCGAAGGTTAGAGTCACATTGGCTCCTGAGAGGTAGTAGGGTGGAGTTGTGGATACTGTGAATGTGACGGAGTCTATGGTGGCGTTCACTGTCGGGTCTAGTACTGCGACCTGGCCGGTGCCTCCAACCCTTGCTATGTTGTCGCTGTTCAGTGAGAGCTGTACTGCGAACACGCCTGGCACAGTCACGGCCGCCAGAGCCAGCAGAGCGAGCAGTATTGGCGCTCTGCTACCTCTCGCCATGACCTTTCACCTCTATCTTTTCTCCACATAAGTCTGTTTTATCTATGATAGCTATCTAAGCTCACATTTGTCAATCAACCTAGTGGTTCTTTTAAAACGCGTTTATTAGCCTGGGTTATGCATAACTAGTAGAACTATTAACTACAGTACAGTATACTATGATTGTGTAGACTTCATGTATTTAGAGGAGGCAGTGTAACTATTGGTATGCAGGTATAAATGGCGTTTTGTCTTTAGCCGTCCAGCTATTGCATCTAAGGGTGTACGGAAGAATTAAATTAGGGGAGGGTGTATTAGGGTGCCGATGAACTCTTACATTCTTGTGCTTGATAAGGTTTCTAAGCGTTATGGTCGTCACTGGGCGTTGAGGGGAGTTAGCTTTAGTGTCGAGCGCGGCGAGGTCGTGGGGCTTGTAGGCCCTAATGGCGCTGGTAAGAGTACTCTGATTAGAGTGGCGTTGGGGATCGCCTCTCGCGATGAGGGCGTTGTTCTCCTTAATGGGGTCGATCCTTTGGTCGTGCCTCGTGCGAGGGAGGGTGTGGGTGTCGTCTTTGAGAGGCCTAGCCTGCCGGGCAGCATTAGTGTGAGGGAGCTTTTGAGGGTTGCCGCGGCGATTAAGGGTGCTAGTCTCGAGGAGGTTGATGAGGTAATCGAGTTCTCCGGGCTGTCTGGGCATGAGTGGAAGAGGTTCGGCGAGCTCAGTGCAGGCTTGAAGCAGAGGGCCGCTATAGCTCACGCCATGCTCGGGGATCCTGAGTTGCTGGTTGCTGATGAGCCGACGAGCAACCTGGACCCGGTGGAGCGTGTCAGGATACTGGAGCTGCTAGCGAGGCTCAACAGGGAGAGGGGCCTCACCATACTAGTCTCTAGCCACGTGCTCTACGAGGTCCTCAGGGTTTCGGGGAGGATAGCCCTCCTCAGGGGCGGCCGCCTCGTCAGGTTCGCTCCCGTGCACGAGGTGGTTGATAGGAGTGTTGCTAGGGTGAGGGCTTCCAGCCCAGAGGCACTGGCGGTGCTCCTAGAGGGCAGGGGGTTCAGGGTTGAGGTTCTAGGCGCCTCTCTCCTTGTCAGGCTAGGCGGGGCCATTGGGGTGGAAGGCCTCTTCGAGGCCCTGGCCGAGGCTGAGAGGAGGGGCGTGGCTGTGCTGGGCGTCGACCTGGTGGAGCCTAGTATTGAGGAGGCTTTGAGGGGTGGCGGTGGTGGGTGAGGCTTCTAGGATAGCCCGTCTGGCCGCTCTTGATCTCTCTGATACTTTGAGGCCGCCTGGCTTTGATGCGTTGATAGTTGTGGCTGCGGCTCTGGGCGGGCTCCTAGCTGGGGTCCAGCCGCTGGTTTCGGGTTACGCTGCTGCAGCCACGGTGCTCGAGCCCACGCTATTCGCGGCTACCGTGTTCCTTGCTGTGAGGGGTGCTGCTGGGGTTACGGGGCTTGTAGAGCAGGGCATAATGCAGGTTTACCTTAGTTATCCTGTTAGCCGCGCCGGGGTTGCTCTAGCCCTGTACTTCAGCAGGGTTGTTGCCCCAAGCGCGCTAGTCCTTGGTGTTCCCAGCCTTGTGGCGGCTCTCCTCCTAGCCCCGGTGGTGGCCCGCGACTTTGAGGGCTTCGTAGCAATGTATACAGTCTACCTTAGCCATGCCTTCTTCTACGGCTCCGTCTTCTCGCTGATCGCGTTGAAGGCTAGGAGCCCGGGGACTAGTGGGGTTGCAAGCGTGGCCTTCTACTTCGCCTATGAGGTCCTCAGCATTGTCTTCGCGCAGATAGGCAGCGGCGCTGGAGGCGGCTTGTTCCTAGACCTAGCCCTAGCCATGAAGCCTGGCATAGCCCTCTACAATCTCTACAGCGGTGTCGGCGACGTCAGCATGTTCCATGTTCTGGCATTGCCTGTGGCTACAGCTATACTCTCAGCAATATACCTATGGTACTTTGCGAGGAGGTTCGAGCCGTGACGCCCCCTCTCCCGGTAAGGGTCTCTGTGCTAGTAGCTGTAGGCCTCCTTGTAGCGGCGTTCGCCGCGGACCTCTACGGCGCGAAGACCGAGGCGGGCTTCTCTGGAGCGGTATCCCGAGGGGGCGGCGAGGCTGTCGTGGTTGCCGTGTTGGCAGCGACTAGCGGCGGCACCGTGGAGATGCGGATAGAGGGTTACGAATCCGCGTATTACTTCAAGATATATGGTAGCCCTTTGAAGGCGTTGAGCCAGATATCCACCCTGGGGATACAGCTTGAGAATGAGAGGTTCGTCTATGATGTAAGGGCTGGCTTCGGCTATGGAGACGCGGTTGTAGTGGCGGATCCAGCGTTGATAGCTAGCCTCCCTGTGCTGGCAGCGGGCACGACGGTCAAGGGGCTACCCGAGGGAGGTGAAGGCGTCATCCGGGAGGAGTTATCCACCGGGCAGGGTCTAGCAGTCATAGCTATCCCGGGCGGCGACGGGGTAGTACGCTACGAGGGCGTGTTCAAGGTTGAGGGCTATGACAGGCTCACGGCCCCCGAGGCCCTGGCAGTAGCCGCTGCGATAGCCGTGACGCCAGCCGCCCTCTGGGCAGCGCTGGGAGGTGCAGGTAGGTGGGTGAGGGGGAGGCGGAGAGGGTAGCCGGGGAGCTGGAGAAGCTGCTCCCTGGCAGGGTCTCAAGGGACCCCGCGATCCTTAGGATCTATGCTAGAGAGGCTAGCGGCGTTGAGGGTGCTCCTTGGGCCGTTGTCTTCCCGGAGTCTCCGGGCGATGTTAGCAGGCTCCTAGCCCACGCCTACCGGAGGGAGTACCCAGTTTATCCTCAGGGCTCCGCTACGAGCCTCGCAGGCTCCGCTGCACCCCTTGAAGGCGGGGTGGTGCTCAGCCTTGAGAGGATGAGGAGTATAAAGTCTGTGAGCGTGGAGGACTACACAGTCGACGTAGAGCCCGGGGTTAGACTGGCTGAAGTCAACCTTGCTCTCTCCACTACACCCCTCTTCTTCCCCATAGACCCTGGCAGCGTGAAGGTCGCTACAGTGGGCGGCGCCATAGCTAGCGGGGCCGGCGGCATGATGGGGGCCCGCTACGGCACAATGAGGGACTGGGTACTAGGCCTCACAGTGGTGCTCCCCGATGAGAAGGGCAGCATAGTGCGCCTAGGCTGCCGCACGCTGAAGTGCAGGCAAGGCCTAGACCTGGTGAGGCTGATAGTTGGCAGCGAGGGCACGCTAGCAGTGGTTATAGAGGCCACCCTCAGGCTCGCCCCCCGCCCAGAGGCCACACCAACGATGCTAGCCTTCTTCCCAAGCGAGGAGGCAGCCCTCGAAGCGGCCCTCGATGTGAGGCGGCGCGGCATGGATGCACTCCTACTAGAATACATGGACGTGGAGACCGCGAGGCTCGCCGCCGAGGCCCGGAAGGCACCGGTAAAGGTGGAGGGCTACATGCTACTGGCTAGCATAGCTAGCACAAGGGAGAGCAGGGGCAGACATCTCGCCGAGTTAGAGGAGATAGCCAGGAGCCGGGGAGCGGAAAGCATCTACAGGGCGGCGAGCCTTGAAGCCGCCGAGGAGAAGGGACTCCTAGAAGTGAGGAGAGGCCTCTTCGCAGGCCAGATACTAGCCGGGAGACGCAGGTTCCCAGGGCGCAGGATACACGTGTTGATAGAGGACATAGCCGTGCCACCCAGCAAGCTCTCCCTAGCAGCCTCCATGATAAGAGCTGCAGCCGCAGAGGCAGGACTCCCCGTAGGGATAGGAGGCCACGTGGGAGACGGGAACCTACATCCAAGCATAGCATTTCCCCTAGACGATCCCAGCGCCGCCGAGGCTGCATGGAGACTCCACGAGGAAATAGGGAGGATAGCCCTACGCCTCGGCGGCACAGTGAGCGCGGAGCACGGGATAGGGGTTGAGAAGAAGGGGCTACTCGAGAGAGAACTAGAGCACCTCGGCGCCGCCGAGGCTCTGAGGCTCATGCGAGGCATTAAGAGGGTGTTCGACCCAAAGGGGATACTGAACCCCGGGAAGGTGATACCGCCTTAGCGGAGCCCCGCACGGAGGAGAGAAGCCCTAGACTACTCCTCCCCGTGAGGGAGGCCCAGCGCTGCATGTACTGTGGCTTCTGCGAGCCAGTGTGCCCAACCCTACCCCTGGGCCCCCACAGGGGCTACGGGCCCCGAGGCAGGCTAGCCATAGCAGCCATGGTAGCGGAGGGCCACGCCAGCAGCGAGGCCCTAGAGTCCCTCTACACGTGCCTCCTATGCGGGGCCTGCAACGAGGCGTGCCCCGCCGGGATAGATATCGTGGCCGCGATAAGGGAGGCGAGAGCGGTAGCCGCTCAGAGACTCCTACACTAGGGGTCGTATCATTTAGAATATTCCTTGAATATTGGGTGACGGTATGGAGCGCTATATTCTGCTTAAGGAGGCAGCTGAGCGGCTGGGGGTGACCTACATCACGTTGTGGAAGTGGACGCGGGAGGGGTTCAGGGCTGTTAGACCACCTAACGGCAGAGTTTCTCTGGGAATATGTGCGGGGCTATCACCGCATATTCTCCAGTGAAATCCCCCCAGGTTTCTGCGCCCCTCTGTGATGGGCTGAAGGGTATTAAAGGGTTCCGGGTGGAGCTGCTACTACTCATAGACTCTCAAGGGGTGAATACCCTGCGCTCCTCGTCTATGCATGACTAGAGGAGTGCCGTGGGGTGTGAGTGGTGGCGGTCCAAGAGTTCGAGGGCAAGCTGAAGGAGATCTTCACGAAGGCGGCTGACCAGCTCCCCGAGGTGCGGACCTGGAGGAAAGTCTACCAGTTCGTCCTAGAGGATGGCGGGGAGTTCTACATAGAGATAAGTGAGGGCCAGATAAAGGTCGTTGAGGGCAGACACCCCAGCCCCATAGCAACCCTAACCACCACGAGTGAGGTGCTAAACAGGATCCTCAACGGCGAGGAGGACGCCATGAAGGCCTTCATGGCAAAGAGGCTAAAGATAACAGGCAACGTACTAGACACTGTCAACCTTAAGAAGCTTATCGACGCCGGCCTGGGCAAGGAGGTCTAGAGGGGCTGGTGAGGGGCTCCGAGGCTCTTCCCCGGGGCTCCGACTACGTGGCCCTTGACTAGGAGGGCCGCATGCTCCATTTTAAGTCTTTTAACTATGGCGTACTTCAGGCTCCTAGCCCTTAGTATGCCGTTAGCGTAGTCTGGGTCAAGCCTGTAGCCTACTAGCCACGCCTTCTCCCCCTCATCTATTATCGGAGCCTGTAGGCCGATGGCGTTGTAACCGCCTATGTATAGGCCGTAGAGTAGGGCGTCCGCTAGGTCCTCCCTCTTCCAGCCCCTAAGCCTCTCCACGTAGAGGAGGAACCTAGCCTCCTCCATCACGTCTGGAGGGTTCCAAGCAGCGTTATCAGTCCCGAACCCATAGACTATGCCACTCTCGACTACATCCCTTAGCCTGGGGAGGCCGACGCCGTGCCATGCATTGCTCCTAGGGCAGAGTGCCAGGCTGGCGCCGCTCTGAGCAGCGATCTTTAAATCCTCTATGCTCAGGTGGGTGCCATGGACTAGAAGCCTAACCCCCGCGGCGAGCGCCCGCTCCAGGTCATTATTCCACCTGGATCTAAGCGTCTCGGCGACGTGGGCGCTACTTATCTCAGCGCTCCTCACGAGCTCTGCGAACACCCTCTCATCATAGTCTAGGGGGCTGCTGGCCCCGAAGCCGTCGCAGGCCTCCGGCAGCCTAGCAGACTCGGGCCTAAGGGGCCTACCGAGCACCACTACCTCAGTGAACCAGAGGCCCTCAGCAGCCTTCTTCGCAGCAACGCAGCCGCCAGCCTGCGCCTCCCTGAAGTCGACTAGCAATCCGACGCCGAGCCTCTCAGCGGCACGGTAGAACCGCTTTATGAATCTGTAGGCTGATTCGAAGCTGAGGCTCCTCAGCATCAGGTGCTTGACTCCGTGAGGCGGCTGAACAAGGTCCTCCAGAGGCCTGTCAGGCATTATCTCGGGGAACGCATAGTCAGCGCTGTGCACGTGGATATTAGCTGGCGGCGGCGTCACGACGTCAACCCTGATGAAGCCCTTAGGGCATCCAGAGGCGACGCTCTCAATCGACTCGATAACCCCGTCCCTGACATGTATACATGCGTTTTTAATGGGTTCAAGCTCGGCGCCCCGAAGCACGACGCCAGCCGCAATGGAGAGGTGCTCTGCGCCGCCCTCCACACCTATTGATCCCCAGGCTCCCCCTGCGAACCCCAAACCTAAATATATTAAAATTAACTACGACCAGGCCTCCCCTAGCCGGGAGCCTAGAATAGAGGTGCTCCGGGGGGCCAGTGTTTAATCCCCCCGCAGGGGCTACGCCCCATATAGCGGGTGCCCCGCAGGGTTGAGCTTCGAGGTCACGCCTCGCCAGCTGCTCATGAGCCAAGTGTTCATAGTAGTTTACAGCCTTCTCGCGTCGATCCTGGGGAGGAACTGGATAACCTTCGCCGTGATAATAGTGTTGATAGCCGTCTTCATGGTGTGGCAGAGTAGGAAGCAGCAGCCCCCCCTAGGCTCTAAGGCGGGAGAAGAGGTCGAGTCGGGGAAGGTGCTTTACGAGGAGAAGGCTACTAGGGAGCTTCAGATGAAGGATGAGGGCCTAGCTAAGGACTTCGAGGAGCAGGCCA
>JALTZJ010000043.1 GCA_027046245.1 Acidilobaceae archaeon | reverse complement strand
TCTAGACCCTATAGAGCAACTAATTCTCTACCACGTTTACGTGCTGGGCCGGGGAAAGGGCGGGGAGTGGATTCAGTGGAGTGACGTGAATGTACGCCTGGGGTTGCCTAGGAAGAAGGCGGACGAGGCCCGGGACCGTCTAGCAGCCCGCGGCCTCATCGAAGCCGTGAAGCAGGGGAACCGGTGGCTCCTCCGCTACCGGCGTGGCCTCTTCGCTGGCCTCCGCCAGGTTGCCCCGCGCGATGAGGGCTGGCGCCTCGCGGTTACTGCCGTGCTCTACTACCTGGAGCACGGCTACGCTGTCTACCCCGCCCGGCAGGATCCAGGCCTTAGCGCTAGGCCCGACCTCGTGGCCATACCCTTCGACAAGGCCAGTCTCTCTCTTAGGTACAGCCAGGCAGTCGCAGTGGAGATTGAGAGCTGTAACGAGATCAATACTCACCCGGAGCAGGTGGTGCGTAACATCGAGAAGCACGGCTCCACCCCCTTCGCCGAGGTGCACGTGTGGCTCCCCAAGCGGTGCCTCGCCGAGGCGCAGCGGCCCCTCACCCAGGCCCGGAAGCCTAAGCCCGTCAAGCTGTTCCCCGTCACGTTCACTGGCAGGAAGGCGGTGCTGCTGGAGGCCGCGCTCGAGGAGATCCGCGGCGGCGAGCAACCCAGCGCTGGCCTAGAGGCCGCTAGCGATGCCGGCGCTGAGGAGGAGGTTCCCGGAGGGCGTGTGGAGGCTAGTGCTGGCGGAGAGGAGCGGCCGTGGGAGGGTCTCCGGGGGCTGCTCGAGGCGCAGGCCGAGAAGCTAGACAAGATCCTAGAGGCGCTCAACCAGATGAACAAGCTCCTAGAGCAGCTAGCCCAGAACATAGAGCCTCGGGGAGAGCCCGAGCCACTCAGGGAGCCTGCCCGGGAGACAAAACAACAGACCCAGCAACTCAGCCAGCCCGAAACCCACGAGACAGAGCAGAGAGAACCCCAGAACTGCCTCCCAGTAGAGCTAGACGAGCCCCCAGGCCAAACAGCCTGCCTGCCGCCACAGGTGGCCCGGCTAGCAAACCAGTACCGCAACCAAGGCTACAGGCTAACCCAAACCCCAACCGGCAGAATCTACGCAACCCGCAGAAACCGCCGAATCCCCCTATACTAGGGTGAATACCCGCGCCTGCCGCCCATACGCCACCCGTACACCAGCCATGAGCTAGGAGTACGGCTGCCTCATGGCTAGGGTATTGGTGGTGTACTCCTGCAATACTCCTTTCTCTATGCTCCTCTACCACGTTCTGGGCGCATCTACCATCCTATAGACGCATCTATGCTCCTCTCCCACGCCCTCTCATACACCGGCCTCCTATGCGTGGAAGACTGTTACTCTACGTGGAAGCCGATAGCCCTCACCGGTCTCCCGGCCCCAGCTAGACTAGTGGGGGTGTAGGGGCGGTGCCCCGCAGGAAGAGCAACCCCCTAGAGGACATAGACGTGGAGGAGTGGCTCCGCAACATGCCAGAGTGGAAGCGGGAAGCCCTACGCCGCCTAGCCCGGGGCGAGAAGCTCTACACAATGGACATAGTAAGAATAGCAGGCACACCATACAGCACCGTGATAAAATGGCTCCAACGCCTAGAAGCCCGAGGCATACTCAAAAGCCGCAAAGTAGGCTTCCAAAACAAGAAAACGTGGATAATGAAAGAACCATACCGCAAACCCATCCTAGAAGCACTCGAAAAACTAGGTAAGACCCATGATAAGCAACATGTCTAGAACCGCTAATCCCTCGTCTATCATAAATAAGAGCTTTATCGGTATATTGCCGCCTCAACTATAGACAAACACGTTAATCTAGGCTCCTCCTGCTCATGTACTATTCTTTATATTCTAGTCTCTTTGCATGATAAGTGCAACCTGGAGATGATTCTGAATGATAACGAAAATACATGTAGAGAATTTTAAATGTCTTAAAAATATTGAAGTTGAGCTAAAACCCTTAACGGTCCTCATAGGACCTAATGGCTCTGGAAAATCGAGCATTTTACAGTCAATCTTAATGTTGAAGAAGATGTATGTTAGGCAAGGCAATCTTCACCTAAATGAAGTCTTCCAGCTTGATGGCTACATAAACATGGGTTTATGGGGAGACGTTACCTACGATGCCAAAAGACCACTAAGGCTAAACATGACGGTAACTAGGAGGGATAAAGACGTTACAGTATCATTTACTACTATCCTTAATCAAGACGCTAGCGTAGAACTCAGTGCACACCTAAAAGTAAATGGCGTAGAACACAAGTTCAAGACGAAATTCTCTCTCCCCTACACCAAGAAACAGCCAATCAGTATAACACTAAAAATGGAGGATGGAACACTTGGAGTCTCATGGGACGGATTTAACGTTACTATTAACTCCGTAAGCGGTAATGTACCTAGAGACCTAGTAAATACTATAACAACAACGGTTAATGCATGGTATCGCGACGTCTATTTTGTGCCTTCAACAATAGCTATGTTCAGGCTGCCCCAAGTAAACATTACGAATGTTAACAAGACTGCAACGCTAAATGATGTTACAAAATCCATAGTAGTGAGCGAAACATACCTACTGCAACTACTCGCAATGGATCCAGACCTCGAGGATTATGTTTTGAGAACTGCTAAGGAAATTTTCGGTGTAGATATACGCGTTAGACCTCTCCCTCAAAACATATGGAGAGTGATATCAAGTATTAGAAAGGGTAAAACAACATCAATAGTTAATGAGGGTGGTGGCATAAACCGAAATGTCTACATGTTTACAATTCTAGGCTTAGCTGACGAAGGTTCAACTGTACTCCTTGAGGAGCCCGAGACAAACTTACATCCCCGCGCACAGTATATGCTTGCAAAAGTTTTTGCCGAAGCCGTGAGCAGTGGAAAGCAGCTAATAATCACCACTCATAGTGAGCATCTTCTATTTGGCATACTCACGCATATCGCCAGAAAGAAGCTACGTCTAGATGATACCGCAATATACTACATGGAACGTGACTCTGAGGGAAGAACAGTGATACGGAAGCTTGACATTGACAAGCACGGAAGGGTGAAGGGTGGCCTTCCTGGGTTCTTTGAGCAAGACGTCGAAGAACTTCTTGAAATGCTACGTGAAGTAGGGTGAAGACATGGGCGAACCCGCAAGGTACGTTGTATTGGATCTCTTTGTCATAAACGCCATTGTCTCAGAAGATGACAATCTGTATATCAAGACAGCCACACTGCTATATTACATCAGGGAGAAATGCTATAAGTTAGTGCTAACGCAGCAGCTTGAAGAGGAATACAGTAGCAAACTAAAATTATTAAAAAAGAATAAGAAGTATGCAAATG
>JALTZJ010000042.1 GCA_027046245.1 Acidilobaceae archaeon | reverse complement strand
ATATTGCCTACTTCGAACACCTTGATCGGCTTGTTCCTGTGCTGGTTGAATTTGAGTGTATGGAGCACTGGGATCAGCATTGTGGGTCTTAACACGCTATACTCTAGCTGAACGGGGTTTAGCACCTCAACAGCCTCGTTTTCCAGGCCCACCGCTTCTACGGCGCCCGGGCTGGTGAGCACGAGTTGGAGCACCTCTGTGAATCCGAGGCCTACGAGTATGTCTCTTACCGCCCTGGCTATGCGCGTCTCCCAGGAGAGCGTGCCTCCATGCTTCTTGCCAGGCCTTCTAGGCCCTAGCTCGTGGTATCCTACGGCTATGGCTACATCCTCGTATAGGTCTACCTCACCTATTATGTCGGCCCTGAAGGGTGGTACCTCTACTCTAATCATGTCCTGGCTTGAAGGCGCTGCATTGTGACGCATCCTTGAGAGCAGCTCTATAGCTGCTAGCTGGTCGAGGCTAGTTCCTAGCCACGAGTTCATAGATTCCAGGCTGACCTCGTATAGTCTAGTCTCTCCCTTAGGTGTCTCCCTCCAGGGCGTGGAACCCTCTATCCTTACCTTCCCCACCTTTGCGCCCCGCCTCTCAGCCAAAGTATACACTATAACGTTGAGAGTCTCTATCACGGCGTCGGCGTTGGTGCCGGTCACATCAATGAATAAATGCTTCGTGCCCGGCTCCACCCTCGTCACGTCGCTATTAATGACCGGCGGCATAGCTATTATGACGTCGCCGCTGTAGAGGAAGGGGTGCATGTCGCCCTCGTGGAGCGCTAGCCCCAGGTACTTCTCTCCTCTCTCGTCAACCTCTGCTAGCCTCCTAGCACTCATCTCTACGGCGTAGTCTAAGGGCTTGAATCTCGTGTCAAGGCTTGAAAGCCTGTATTCAAGCATGTTTGAAGGCAGCTTCTCCAGGTCATGGAAACCTATCGCTACCTTCCTCCGCCTCCTGCCGATAGTCTCGTGTAGCTTCTCCTGGAACTGAATCAACTCCTCCATGAAGTCCTCGTCGACATCGACATTGTATACTGCTGCGGCTGCTATGAAAGGCCTCCTCGGCACATCTCCTACCCGCAGGAGTAAGCCGGAGTCCCGGGTCTCCGGGGGCTTCCAGCCCTTCTCCACGCCTAGCAGGCCCTTCACAGCCCTGGCTACGCCCTCGCCTATGTACATGTCGGGCCTGTCAGGGTTAACCTCGACCTCTATTATGCCCTCCTCGGGGAACTCAACCTCGCACTTGAGCCTGAAGAGAGCCTCTTCCAGTGCCCCCCTATCTAAGCCTGTCAGCCTGGATAGCCTGTCTATCTTGAACCTTAGAACGGGCACCGCTCATCACCTCCCCTTGAGGGCTAGAGTTTCACTGGGAATGAGCGTATCTCGTCCACGTCCCTGGTGTAGAGCCTCCGTATGTCGGTTATGCCGTAGTACGCCATGGCGAGCCTTTCTATTCCGAAGCCCCAGGCGCCTACTGGGTAATCGATTCCCGCGGCCTCAAGCACTTCCGGCCTGAACATGCCGGCCCCGAAAAGCTCTAGCCACCGCCCGTTAGGAAGCCTCACGTAGCCTTCAACGCTAGGCTCTGTGAAGGGGAAATACGCTGGCTTGAACTTCACTCTGAACCCCATCATCTCGGCTATCTCTTCAAGTCTGCCTAGGAGGTCCCTGAACGTGTATCCCGGCTCCCCCTCGATGCCGTCGAGTTGGTGGAACTCGGGGAGCCTAGTGGGCCCTACGGCGTCGCTCCTGAACACCTTTCCTATAGTGAAGACTCTCACCGGCGGCTTGGGCCTCGCAGCTAGTATTCTAGCGCTGACTGCTGTAGTCTGGCTTCTGAGTACTAGGCGAGCCGCTATCTCCTGCCTCCACTTATACCTCCACCCCCTCTCGTGGACCCTCGCAACCCTCTCAACAAGGTCGCGATACGGCGAGAGATCACCGGTACGCGGCTCCTTTATCCATAGGGTGTCGTGTATCTCTCTTGCAGGGTGATCCTGTGCCTGGAAGAGCATGTCGAAGTTGAATAGCTCCAACTCCACTAGGGGCCCGTGCACCTCTTTGAAGCCCAGCTCCCTTAGAATGTCCCTAAGCATCTCTATGAAGTCCTGGAAGAAGTGGCGCCTAGCAGGCAGCACCCTGGGAGGAGCCGCTGTAACATTATAGGCTCTGAACCTGTACCTCCTCCACTCGCCCGTCCTCAACATCTCGCTTGTAAGCCTGGAAGCCTCAACCTCCACCATGTCTAGGATGGTCTTAGGATCATCCTGCAGGCTGAGCCTTATCACTCTGCGAGGCTCAAGCCTAATCAGCCCTCTATGACGTAACTCCTCTAGTAGCTGTCCCTCGGGCATGCCTCCCGAGGAGGCCTCCTCAAGCGCCTTCCTCAGAGGCTCTAACGCTCTGAGAGCCTCTACGGGATCCACTAGGAGCCGGGCCCTGCCAGCAGCTACATCGACTATGCCCTTCTTCTTAGCCTGCCCTATCGCTACGCCTGCCTCCCCTCCAAGGGCCCTTCTAACCTCATCTATAGGGGCCTCGCCCCCCCGAGACGCTAGGAGCTTGACTAGCTTCTCCTCTGGTAGCCCCTCGCTGAGAGCCTTCCTGCCCTTCTCAGTGAGCCTCGGCACCCTGTATTCCTCTTCCTCAACCTTGAGCAGCCCCTTCTCGCTGAGGAGCATTGTCAGGCTGGCGAGGGCGCTCTTATCGAAGCCCAGAACCTCTGCCGCCTCGTCCAGGGTTCCTCCTAGGAAGCCCTTCTCCGCCATCGCCTTTAGCAGCCTATACTCTCCCTCGCTAACTGGCACCCGTTGCCTCTGCAAGGCCCCTGCCACGCTCCATGTTAACTCATGATGCGCGTCTTTGACTAGATTAATCCTTACCCGTCAAGCAGATACTCACCCTCTCAGGCAGGCGACGTAGCTCCCGGGAGGGCAACGCCGTGAGGCAAGGCTAGGTCGTGAGGCGCCGAGGTGAGTCTTCCGGTTGAATAACGGGCTTGAATATCTCTTCCCCCTGGAAGGAGTCTACTACGAGGTTATCGCCTTCCCCTGCGGTCATATGTATAGCATGCCTCTAGGCGTTGTACGCACGGGGTCTACGCTGACGTTTAGGGTGTTCAGGGGCGCCGGATTGCTCAGCAGGCTAGGCTCGGGGGGGCCTTTGATGCTACTATCCCCGTTGACGCCCGAAGCCTTCCTGTGGAGCCTCAACCACGAGCTAGAGTCTATGATTACCTGGGACCCCGAGAAGCAGTGCCCCATTCCCAGCCCTAAATGGGGTGCTTGGGTTGAGTGCCTCGCCGAGAGCACTGGGTGGGAGGGTGAGGTGCGTAGATACGTGTGTAGGGATTCACGCCACCTCTCAGGCTCTCCTCCAAGCTATACCAGGTCCCTGGGCTGCCTAGTGGAGATGCTAATCATTATAACCAAGCTTGAGGCTGATGCCCCCCTTCCCGAGATACGCGGGGGCGTTATGGCGTATCTCGAGTGGCTAGCTTGGTGCGTTAGCAGGAGTAGCGGTGGTAGGCTTGACGCTGTCGCCCGCGGCCTGCTTGAGAGGGCCTCGCGGCTCGCTTGAATCGCTCTGGCCCAGGCTGAAGCCTGTTATTGACCGTTTCCTGGGGAGGGGGTGGGTTAGGCGGGAACTTGAAGCGCAGGCC
>JALTZJ010000041.1 GCA_027046245.1 Acidilobaceae archaeon | reverse complement strand
GGCTCGTAGCGTGGGGTGCCTGGAGAGTTGCTGGTGCCTAGGAAGCTGGAGAAACTGCTGATAGCGCTCCCGGACTCTGCATACGACGCTGCAGTTGCTAGGATAGCCTCCCTAGGCGTCTTCCACGTCGAGGAGCCTCCGGGGGAGGTTAAGGGTAAGGTCGAGCGGGGTTACAGGCTAGCCTTCGCCCAGGCGCAGGAGAGGGCCTCAAGGATAGAGTCGTACTTCGGCCTCGCCGGCGTGGAACCCCGCACTGTTAAGGGCCTAGAATTGAGGGTTGGCGATTGGGTCGAGAGCTTTAAGAGGTATCTTGACGAGTTCAGCGAGGTCGAGTCGTACTATGAGTCCCTTTCTAGGGAAGCCGCTGAGGCTGAGAACGAGCTGAAGGAGCTTGCCCAGGTTGAGGCTCTACTTGAGGAGTTCAAGGATGTGGCCGCCGACGTAGCGGCCGCCTACAAGCTCGAGAAGTTCGACTTCGTCCTCGGCTATGCGGAGTCCCCCGATGTCCTTGCTATAGTTGAGGAGGAGGCCCGGAAGGGCAAGCTTGTCGCTGCGGTCGATGAGAAGGGGGGCGGAGCCTACCTGGTAGCCCTGGCGGCTCCTAGGGGCGGCCTGGGGGAGGTTACGGCTAGGCTTGTCAAGGCGGGCTTCATAGCCTACACGCCGCCTAGGGGGCTCCCAGGCAGCCCTTCAGAGGCCTACAGGGAGGTTAGGAGGAGGAAGGCCGAGCTTACTGAAAAGCTAAGGAGGATAGCTGAGAAGGCTAGGGAGAGGATAGGCGATCTAGCCCGCTACTACACTGTCGTGACCGCCTTCAGGGAGGTATTCAGGCTCCTCCTTAATACTGTGAGCAGGAGCGGCTTCAAGGTGTTCCAGGGCTACGTTGATGTGAGGGATTCTAAGAAGCTCATCAAAGCCCTTGAGGAGGCTACTGGTGGCGCCTTCACTGCTTTGAGCCTTGGCGTGGTTAGGGGCGAGGAGAGGGTGCCCAGCAAGGTAGACTTGCCGGGGTTCCTGAGGCCCTTCCACAAGCTGGTACGCCTCTACGGCGACCCGGCGCCCAACGAGATAGTGCCTACGCTCTTCATGGCCGTAACCCTACCAGTGACATTCGCCCTCATGTTCCCCGACGCCGGCCACGGCCTCTTAGTGCTGCTCTTCGCCCTAGGCTACCTGGCTAAGAGGGATAGGGACGTAGCCTTCATGGTGTCAATACTGGGCCTCGCCAGCATAGTAAGCGGCCTCCTAGCAGCGGAGGCCTTCGGGCCCATAGTATCTAAGATGCTAGGCCTGCCGAAGATCTGGGAGGAGCTCGGCCTGGGAGTGCCGCCGTATGCTCTGCCGGCATTCGCGGTGGAGCACGGCGAGGAGGAGCTGATAGCGGCCCTCATGATGAGGGCGATATCCGTGAGCCTCTGGGTAGGCGCCTTCATGCTAGTCCTAGGCTCCCTACTCGGCGTAGTCAACGCCCTCCTGGCGAGGGACACCGAGGACCTGGTGGTGAGCAAGATACCCAGGCTGATACTATTCGCCAGCATAGGAGCACCCTTCCTAGTATACTTCAACGCTGCTGAGGCCGGCGGGGTGCTGAGGAGGGCCTTCCTCGAGATGGGAGGCGGCGACGCCTTCGCCACGCTAGTGCTGGGGGGCGTAGTGCTGAGCATATTATGGAGCCTCCTAGCGGGGCCCCTAATGAGCCTCCGCGAGGGCCATGGAGTGTTGCCGGGCCTAGCCCACAGCCTGCTAGAGGTCTACGAGTCCCTGCTCATGGCTATAGGTAACACGAGCAGCTTCCTCAGAATCATGGGTCTAGCCCTCGCGCACAGCAGCCTGACACTAGCATTCGCCATACTCGCTGAGATGCTCTTCCACGCCGGGCCGGTAGGGCTGGTGGCGGGCTGGCTGCTCTACGCGCTAGGCAACCTGATGGTCGCCGGCCTTGAGGGGCTGCTGGCATTCGCCCACTCGACTAGGCTGCACTTCTACGAGTGGTTCAGCAAGTTCTACAAGGGCACGGGCCTAGAGTACAGGCCCGTCAAGCTGGAGGGCCTCAAGCTGGTCCTCCAGGGCGCCGCCTCCACCTCCTAAAACCTTTTATATGTAGATTGGCCTCCCACCCATACCCCCTCGGGGGCGAGGCATGGCCCTGCCCTACAATAAGCGTGTGGACATAATTAGGGGGAGCCCCACCCGCAAGATAGACGCTATCAGGGAGAGGCTGGCAAGGGAGGGAAGGGACATCATACTCCTCTCCACCGGCGCTCCAGGCTACCCGCCGCCCCGCGAGTTGAGGGAGTGGCTGGCCGAGCAGCTGATGGAGGAGAGCACCAGGCTCTACAGGTACACTCCTACACCGGGGATAATGCCCCTCAGGGAGGCTATAGTGGAGGAGCTAGCCCGCTTCGGCGGCCCCAAGCTCTCGCCTGAGAACATAGTGGCCACCGCCGGCGGCCAGGAGGCTATGTTCGCTAGCTTGAGCGTCGTGCTGGAGCCGGGCGACGAGGTGTTGCTCCTAGACCCGACATACTTCGGGTACCAGCCGATAATAGAGTATCTAGGCGGCCGCGTCGTCAGGCTACCTACAAGCATGGAGACCGGCTTCCAGCCCGACGAGGAGGGGGCTAAGAAGGTCTTCGAGGAGCATAGGATAAAGTCGGTAGTCATAGTATCGCCAGACAACCCCACCGGGAGGGTGATAACCGAGGAGTCTGCGAAGCTGCTGGCGGACCTCGCAGTGGAGAAGGGAGCATGGATCCTGATTGACGAGGCCTACCGCACCCTAGTCTTCGAGAGGGAGAACCCATGGGTGTTCAACTACGCTCCAGACAACACAATAGGCATAGACACCTTCAGCAAGGACCCGGGAGTGCCCGGGTGGAGGCTGGGCTTCGTATACGCCCCCGAGTGGGCGGCCCAGAAGATCAGGATGGTTAGTGAGGAGCTAGTCTACTGCCCGCCGAGCTTCGCCCAGCACGCAATAGCATGGTACCTAACCAACGAGGAGGTCAGGCTGAAGCACATGGAGAGGGCGAGAGCCTTCCTCAGGGAGAGGAGGGACGCCATGGCGGAGGCGCTAGCCAAGTACCTCCCAGAGGCGAGGTTCAGGCTTGCAGAGGGCGGCATGTTCCTCTATGCCGACCTAGAAAGCTACCTCAAGGGGCTTGACAGCGAGGGCCTCTCAAGGCTACTCCTAGAGAAGGCAAGCGTAGCCACCGTGCCAGGCACATACTTCAGCGAGAATGGAGGCACAAGCCTGAGGCTCAGCTACGCCACCGAGAGCCCTGAGAGGATAAGGGAGGGGATCAAGAGGATAGCAGAGGTGCTAACAAACCTGTGACCCCTCCTTAACGGGCTCAGCCACAGTCAACACCACAGGTTTACCCTCCTCCTCGCTGCAAGGCGCCGCAAGTATCATACCCTGACTAACGAGGCCCGCCATCCTCTTAGGCTTCAGATTAGCCACTACTATTACGTACTTGCCCTCGAGATCCTCAGGCTTATACCACTTAGCCAGACCCGCGAGAACCTGCCTCTCCCCAAGAGGCCCCAGATCGACTATCACTTTAAGCAGCTTCCGACTATTAGGCACTCTCTCAACCTTCTTAACCCTGCCAACCCTCAAATCAACCTTAACGAAGTCCTCGAACTCTATAACCTCGGGCTTCTCCTGGCCTCCAGTCAAGGCGTCCAGCCACCTCCCCGCCAGCAATAATCAACGGGAGCAAAGCCACGCTTAAGACTCTACCTAGCTTACCTAAGACTACAATAAGAAAGCCAGATAAAGAGAGGAATGCCTGTGCTGAGGCCGGCCACTACAAGGATAGCCATATTATCTGACACCCACTTCCCCGGAGCAGGCGCCCCCTTAAAGTCTTACTTAAAAAGGCTCACAAAGCTGAGAGACCTAGGCGTAGACGCCCTAGTACTCGCGGGAGACTTGGTAGCTGCACCCCGAGAAGACTACATAAGGGGGCTCGCGAGGCTGCTCAGAAAGCATTACGAGGGCCCTATCTACGCAGTCCTAGGCAACCACGAGTACTACCTCACCAAGGGGAGACTGAACAGGGGATGGGACAGTATAATGATGGCTCTCTGGGTGGAGGAGGCACTGTGCAGGCACGGTATAAGACCCCTCACACCGCAGGCACCCATCAAGATCAAAGGAGTTAGCCTCGTAGGGGTGACAGGCTGGTACGACTACTCCGTTGGCCCCCCAGACTACACTGAGGAGGACTACGAGAGGTGCAACCCTTATGGTGTAAGCCCTGAAACCCTAAGGAGCTGCAATGAGAAGGGGCTCTGAGGCATAAACCCCTGGTGCCCTCCCGTCGCTAGGATGGACTGCGCCTACATAAAGATACCCTTCAGATATAAAGAGTTGGCATTAATAAACCAGGACATGCTGAAGGAGCAGCTTTCCCGGGCCAAGCCCCCAGTAGTGACGGTCCTCCATCACGCCCCCCAAAGGGGTTTGCTCCACTACACCGGCGACCCTGAGAGGGACTTCCTTAGAGCCTACGATGGCTCAGAAGGGCTAGGCAGGCTACTTATGAGATACAGGGATAAGCTTGCAGCCGTAGTCTACGGTCACCTCCATGAATACTCCAGGAGTAGAGTAGCCGTGATAGAGGGGATCCCCCATGTGAATGCCTATCCTGTTCATAGAGATGCCACGGGCTTGGCGGTGATCGAAGTGAGCAACACTGGAGAGGCGAGGATCTTTTTCATATCCTGAGGAGCCTGCATCGCCCCAAGGGATAAGTGGGTAAAATATTCTTTAGATGGGCTTGTGGGTCTGTCAAGGCTGAAGTCGTCACAGGCCCTCCCCCGCTGGGAGGGCCTCTGTGTCGCCTGGGCTCTTCACCCCCTTCTCCTCAACGCCACTGCGGCCGCAGCTACCGCTATTAGGACTACTACCGCGGCTGCAGCTAGTAGCATGCCAGTGCCTCCCCCTGCTTCTGCTTCCTGCTGGCCCTGCTGCTGAGTCTCCTGCGTCTGCTGTTGCGGCACGCCGGTGGCTCCCTGCTCTAGTGCTTCCCTCCACTGCTTGCTCGGATACCGTATTTTAGCTATGTCAAGTTCTTCATGGCCCTGAACGTGCTGGTAGCCTTCATGGGCTAAGTGGCCCAGGTATACTAGTTTTCCTGCGTCCCACTGGCCCACCATTGCGGGCGGCATCTTGGAGAGGCTGGTAGCCTCATCTATTACTATGGGGCCGTAGAAGGTTGCTATCCCGTAGTTTACCGCTGCCTCCCTGATCTTTGCCGGGTCGAAGCTGTTGGCCTTCTGCACGCTGTTGGCTAGTAGTATGAGCGCTGCTGCAGCCCTAGCAGCTATCGCTCCAGGCTGTATAGCTGGGCACCTCTCCTTCAGGTATTGCTTGAAGACCTCGAAGGTTGGGCCTGTGAAGGGCAGGCCTAGTGCTGTGGCCTCCTCGGGGGGTAGGGCGCCGTCGGCTAGCCAGTCAGTAACTACCAGCACGTCCTGACTCTGGGTAGCTCCTGCAGTGAGACCGAAGATCCTGGGGCTGCTTATGCCGACTGCTACTACGAGCTTTACGGGTATCTTGCCGTAGAGGGCCTTCACCGCCTCGCCAGCGAGCTCGTCGTCAGCAACTATGACTATCATGTCGGGCTTGACCTGGTTAACCGTGTCTACGACCCTGTTTACGTCGGCCTGTAGCGTGTCTCTGCTGAGGGATACTGTGTCCTCCACTATAACTCCTATCTTGGCCTCCTGCGCCTGTTTGACGGCCTCGTTGACGGCGCTTACGTAGACCTGGGGCCTTGCGTGTACTACTAGGATCCTGGCTGCAGGCTCTAGCCCGTTAATTATCTTGAAAGTGTCTACTATGTATGTGGTCAGGGTGCCCGTGGCCCCGACGATCTTATCCCTGGCGCCGACAATCATGACTTCGCTGCCTAGAGCGTAGTTTACTAGGAGCGCATTGACGTCGCCGGCAGCTATGAAGTTCCTCGCGACGGCCTGGGCGAGTACAGGCTCTGCTGGTGAGAGGAGCAGGTTCACGCCTCTATCATAAAGGGCCTGGTACACTTCAAGTGCTTTCTCGGGGCTGCTGCCGTCGTCGGCGTAGACTAGCCTCACAGAGTGCCTTATCCCCTTGACGAACACTCCCCCCCTATCGTTTATCCAGTCCACTGTTGCCTTGAGGGCGCATAGAGCCTCGCCGCCGAACTCTTCTAGGCCGCCTGTGAGGCTGACGCTGAAGCCGACCTCGAAGTAGTCGCCCTTCACGTCTTCAGGGTAGAACTTTAGCTGTACCTCCTGTGCAGCCGCGGGATAACCGAGGGCCTGGACCAGCACCAGGGCCGCCACTAGGAGTGCGGGTAATAGTCTAGCCTGCATCCCTTCCCGGCACCCCACTCAATGAGTCATGAGGCGCCCCTGAAACAATTTTAAGCTACGTTTTATCCGTGTCAGCTCTTTCCGCCCTCACATCGACTCTCCACACACTCTTAACTCCACGGAGCCTCCTCAGCTCCCTCACCAGCTCCGACACTCCCGGGGAGGGCTCGAGTACCGCTATGTTAAGGCAGAGACTGTCCTCAACTAGCTGATGATAAAATGCTTTCACGAGCACCTGATACCTGTGTATGATCTCCACTACTCTCTGGTCCACGCTGAGACTCTCATCGTGGTCCGTCAACACTATCACGAGGCTGGCCACGAGCTTACCACTCTTCCTCCTCTCCCTCAGGTACTCACGTAGCAGGCTCCTGACTAGCTCGCTCCTACTAGTGTACCCCTCCATCTCTACTACTTCATCCATGGCCTGGAGTAGCTCGTCGGGGAGCGAGATGCTTATTACAGCCATGAGCCGATAGCACCCCCTCGCTATTAAGAGGAGGCCCTGGGCTTGTTTAGGGGTTAATACAGCAACGAGCAGATCTTAGTAAATATACGTAATAACATCTCATTAGATTAGTAAATCGAGTTATTAGCAGCGGAATCCCGTTCCATTTGTCCCCTGGAGGTGAGCTGGTGCTTGAAGGGTGAAGCGGAGAGGGAGCTGGAGGCTGAGGAGCACGAGCTTGAAGAGCTTGAAGAGGGGTTCGAAATAGAAAGGGAGTGGCTGCTCCTCCTCGCATTAAGCCTGGCAGGAGTCATAGCATACTTTGCCGGCTACCCGTTGATTGCTACTGCAGTTCTAGCCCTCGACGGAGCGCTGCTCCTGGCTCGCTTCGCCTATTATCTGTTCGCGAAGAAGCGATACACCATAGACCTTATAATGGGCGGCGTGGCCGTGCTGCTTGTCGCCGCGGGGAGGCCCCTTGAGGGCCTCATAATAATGGCCCTCTACGGGTTCGCCGAGACTCTTGAGGAGCTTGTGGAGCGCTTCGCCATGAGGAGGGTCACCGCTATACTAGAGATTGTTCCTAAGAGGGTCACCGTACTAAGGGGCAGCAGGCAGGAGGTTGTAGACGCTGACGACGTTAAGCCGGGGGACGTGGTCCTAGTGGGCAGGGGCCAAGTGGTCCCCGTTGACGGCGTCCTCCTAGACAAGGGAGTATTCAATACTAGCATTGTAACGGGCGAGCCAGTACCGGTAGAGGCAGGCCCCGGAGAGACCGTGTACAGCGGATACATAAACCTAGGCGACCCCGTAAGGGTGAGGGCCCTCGCCTCGCCTAGGGATTCAAGCCTGCAGAGGGTAGTCAGGCTGGCATTGAGCCTGCTTGAGAGAAAGAGCAGGGTTCAGAGGGTTCTGGAGAGGTACAGTCCAGCCTATAGCGTGGGCCTCTTTACTGTAGCAGGCTTAGCCCTTCTCCTCTGGGGCGTCAACGGAGCTGTAAGCGTGCTCGTGGCCGGTTGTCCCAGCGCCTTCATCATAACCAGTAGCGTGCTGAGCCTCTACGGCGTCGGCGGCCTCGCGAGGCTAGGCATAGTAGTGAAGGGAGGCGAGGCCATGGAGAGACTCGGCAAGGTTAGGGTGGTGGTGCTCGATAAGACTGGAACCCTAACTCTAGGCCGCCCCGTACTCTCGAGGGTCATCGCTCCCCCCGGAGTGAATGAGGAGAGGCTCCTCTCGGTGGCGGCTAGCCTTGCAGCCGCCAGTAGCCACCCACTGAGCAGGGGCATAGTTGAGGCTGCAAGGCAACGCGGCGTCGAGATACCCAGTGCTGCAGAAGTGAGGGAGATACCCGGGAAGGGGCTCATCGGCAGGGTCGACGGCTACGAGGTGGCGTTGGGGAGCGCGAGCCTCGTAGGCGCCAGGCTCGCCGCCGGCTGCGGCGAGGGCGAAGCCAGCGTTTACGTCAGGGTCGACGGAGGCGTGGGGCTGCTCTGCTTCAGCGACGTGGTAGACGAGTCTGCTAGGGACGCCGTGGAGAAGCTAAAGTCCATGGGAGTCAAGGTGGTCATAGCCAGCGGAGACAGACGGGTAAACGTGGAGAAGGTAGCTAGAATACTGGGCGTGGAGGAGTACTATGGAGAGCTCAAGCCGGAGGATAAGCTGAGGTTCGTCGAGGACCTTAGGAGGAGGTACGGCCCGGTCGCCATGGTCGGCGACGGCGTCAACGACGTGGCTGCCATGGCTGCAGCCGACGCTGGAGTAGCAGTTGGCGAGGTAAACGTTGTGATCGAGGTGGCCGACGCTGTTCTTAGAGGCGGCATAAAACAGTTACCCCTGCTGCTGAAGGCCGCCAGGGGCTTCTACAGCGGCATAGCATCGGGCTTCACAGTAGCCGGCCTCGTGAAGGTCGCCGCTATCGCGGGGGGCATAACAGGCTTCCTGCCCCTCTGGCTGGTGGCCCTGATAGGGGATGACGGCAGCACGATACTGGGGGCGGCTTCAGCCGTCGCCGTCCTCACCGCTAGGCTCGCCGCCCGCTAGCTCCTCCACCCTCTCCTTGGCATGCACTACGTGCTCCTCCCCGGGGAAGACGCCTTTTCTAACTTCCTCTGCGTAGCTCTCCACGGCCCCCCTTATGAGGCTCCACGCGTCTAGGTAGCGCTTAGCGAAGGGCGGGCTCTCCCTCGCGAGCCCTATCAAGTCGTGGAGCACCAGTATCTGGCCGTCGCAGTAGCGGCCGCTCCCAATGCATATCGTCGGTATGCTCAGCCTCCTAGTTATCAAGGCCGCAGTCTCCTCTGCCACGAACTCCAGGACTATAGAGTAGGCGCCTGCCTGCTCCACGGCTTCAGCGTCGAGCAGCAGCTCCCGGGCCTCCCCCAGCCTCTTACCGCGGGGCCTGTAGCCGCCAAGCCTTAGATGCCTCTGGGGAGTGAGGCCCACGTGGCCCATAACAGGTATCCCAGCAGCGACTATGGCCTTGATCCTGTCACTGTACTCGCTGCCACCCTCAAGCTTCACAGCCTCGCCACCAGCCCTCACAAGACGAACAGCACTCTCAACAGCAACACTACTACTCGGCTCGTAACTGCCGAAGGGCATATCAGCCACAACGTGAGCCCGGGGCCTGGCCCTGGCAACAGCCGCTACATGCCTCTCCATATCCCCAAGGGTCACCTGGAGAGTGGAGGGGAGGCCCAAGACCACCATGCCCAGGCTATCCCCCACAAGGATAACGTCGACGCCGGCCTCATCCACTATAGCGGCGGTAGGATAGTCGTAGGCAGTGACAGCTACTATCTTCCTAGAACCCTTCATACGCATTACATCCCTTGCAGTGACCTTACCGCCTCCCACCTCTCAGCCCCCAGCCTCTCAAGCCCCCTAACTAGGAGGTAAAGGGTTCTAAGCACCGGCACATCTAGGCCCAGCCTCTCAGCAGCCTTCACAATGTACCCGTTTATCTCCTCAACCTCAGTCCTCCCGCCCCGCAGGAGGTCCTGCAGCATAGAACTATAGTTACCCGCTGTCCTGGAGGCCACTTCAGCCAGGTACCCCACCGGGTCCCCGGGGAGCCTCACGCCGAGAGCCTCCGCAACCCTAGCAACCTCCATTGCACCCCTAACAGCCACGTCCCAGAGGCCGGGAGTCCTCACGGAGGCGTTACGAGCAGCTGCAAGCACAGTGAGGGGGTTGAGTGCGGCGTTAACCGCCGCCTTCAGCCACCTCCACGGCTCAATATCATCTACCAGGGAGGCCTCGGCATCACCTCTACGTAGAGCCCCCCAGAGATCGCGGGCCAGCCCCCCGGAGGACCAGGTAGGCGGCCCCACGAGCACCCTACCAAGCCCCCTAACCTCTACGGCGTCATCACCCAGCCGCGACACGCCATAATCAACGACGAGCCCTGCAGCCTCCACAGCCCTCCCCCGGGCCGCTTCAAGGCCCCCGAAGCCGTTACCCGCAACAGCAACCCTGCCAGTATACATCAACGCCGACTCGACAGCCCTAGGAGCATCATAGGCCTTGGTAGCCACGAGAGCGGCGTCACACGAATCCACAGGAGGCCTGCCGACCCCGACGCCAGCAGGCCTGAACACGCCCTCCAGGAGGCCGGAAAGCCTCACCCCCCTCGATAGGGCCTCAGAGTGGCTTCTACGCCTAGCCACAGCGTAGACCCTCACCCCGGCACGCTGGAGGAAGAAACCTAGCAGGCTACCTATAGCTCCAGGACCGTAGAGACACACGCTGTCCAGCGTCAATGCCGTCAACTCACCCCTCATTCAGCGTCGGATCAGCGCACCAACGCTCCTTCCGACTCCCCCCGGCTGGCCTCAAAAAGGAGGGTCTCCGGCCCCCTGTCTATCTTAAATACCATAATCCAGCGGGGGAGCCATTTTTCCTATTCCTTCCCTTTTTAAGGGAGGAGGGTTAGGCCGCCGCTATACCCGCTCGAGTGCTATTGCTGCAGCGCCTCCTAGGCCGTGGCATATGCTGGCCACGCCCCTCACGCCGCCTCTCTCCTTGAGGGTGTATGCTAGTGTTAGTGTTAGCCTTGCCCCGGTGCTGCCTAGCGGGTGTCCTATGGCTATGCTGCCTCCGTACACGTTGAGCTTGTCATACGGCACTCTCAGGTCGACCTTCATTATGTAACTGTTTATGGCGAAGGCCTCGTTATTCTCCCAGTAGTCAACGTCCTCCACGCGCCAGCCCAGCTTGGATAACAGGCCTCTGATGGCGTGCACCGGGGCCACCGGGAACCTGCGTGGATCTACTCCTGCGTATGCCCAGCCCACTATCCTTGCCAGGGGCTTCAATCCCAGCTCCCTCACAGTATCCCCGCTCGCCACTAGCATGGAGACGGCGCCGTCGCTGAGCTGGCTGCTGTTCCCAGCTGTGTGGGGCCCCTTCTCCGTGAACACCGGGGGGAGCTTGCTTAGCTTCTCATAACTGGTGTCGCGCCTTACCCCCTCGTCATAGTCTAGCAGTACCCTGCCCCTACGCACCACCGGCACGGTAAACTTCTGCATGAACCCTTCGTCCCACGCCCTGGCAGCCCTCATATGGCTCTCATAGGCGATGGCGTCCAGCTCCTCCCTGGGGGCTCCATATTCCCAGGCGGTCTCGTCGGCCTCCTCACCCATAACCATATGGTTCAGCGGGTCGTAGAGGCCGTCATGCACCATGGCATCCCTGCTCCCAAGCTCCCCCCGGTAGACCAGCCTTACCCCCCACCTCACGCTACTCGGCATCAAGAAGGGAGCCATGCTCATACTCTCCATACCACCCGCAACCACGAGCCCCGCAGCACCCGCCTGAATCAAGAGACCAGCCTTAACGACGGCAGCCATGCCGCTAGCACACACCATATCGACATTAAAAGCCTCAATATCCCTCGGTAAACCGGCTAAGAGCGCAGCCTGCTTAGCAGTATTCATCCCAGTACCAGCCCTTATAACATGGCCGAAAACAGCCAGATCAACCCTATCCCCCGGAACGCCTACACGGTCAAGCAGAGCCCTAACAGTCTGAGCAGCAAGCTCAACCGCAGGAACATCACGGAGGCTACGCCCAAACTTACCCACAGGAGTCCTAACACCATCAACAATATACACGGGCTCCCTAAACAAGCCCACACGCACAGTAGCCAAAGCCCTCAAACCCCCAGATATTACCCCATTCAAATCAACACATAGCCGCAAACCCTAAAACGCAGGCATAGACACCCGCAACAACACCCAAACCATAAAAACCCCAGCAACACCAACACCTAACACACCCGGAGGACCGGGCCGGTAGCTCAGCCTGGAAGAGCGCTCGGCTTGCACCCGAGAGGCCCCGGGTTCAAATCCCGGCCGGTCCACCAACTCCTCCCTAACCAATCCCACCACGAAGAACCAAAACAAGGAGGAGAAGAAACTCTCAACAACTCAAAATTCTCATATATCTATATATCTGAATCGTGTTTTGTATCATGGTTTGGCTCATGGGCCCCGGGTCCCGGCACCGCCCTTAAAAGGGTAGACCAGCTCACGGGATAACCAGGAGACTAGCAAAAACCAGGCGGACAAACAAGAAGAACACTACAACATGAGGGTCTACAGGGAGGCGGCCCGCCGCCTCCAGCGGGAGGACCTCCTAGTCAGGAAGCAGAGGCTGGAGGAGTGGTGAGCGATGGGTAAGCGTAGATGCAGCATCTCGTACTCGACCCTGCCGGTGTTTGAGAGGGCTGTAGACCGCTTGAGGGCCCGATACCCTCTAGACCCTATCTAGACCCTATAAGGTGGAAGGGTGGTGGCAGGGAGCAGGCTGAGCAGGCCATAGCCGCTGCTAGATGGGCGTTCCGCTTCTCCAGGGGTCAGCCCTGCTATGCTAGGAGGCTGGCCGCTGGGCAGCGCTATTCTACGAGATTACAACGCTCCATCCCCTGGTGGACGGGAACAAGAGGCTAGCGGTAGTAGTACTTGGTGCTTTTCTGATTAGGAACAGACTTCCCGCCCCAAGGCCGGGTACCATGTACCAGGCTGCTCTGAGGGTCGCGGGTGGCGAGTGGGGCCAGGAAGACGCGCATCAATGGCTGCTGCGGGTCTGCCGGGCTAGCAGGGCTAGGAGGGGCGGCTAGCCCTTGGTCTTACCCTTTAGATCGTATTCTCTCAATAAATCAAGATCCTTCTTGTATAGGCGTATAGCCTCGTCTATAGCCTTCTCCCAGGCAGCGTCCGCTTTCCTCTTCCCCACGCTCGATCCACCTTTGCTATGACGGGGTGCGGGGTGCTATTAAGAGTGGCTGGGGAGGTCGCCCAGGAGATCCCGGAAGGGAAGGTTAGGTGGTGGATCCTGGCGTGCATGGCCTCGCCTCCTTCTTTCGTTGAGAGGGCGCCGCTCCACATGCGCTCGGCTCTCATCGTGGGGTAGATGGGTAGCGGCAAGACAAGTTTTTCATAAAGGCGAAGCTCGGAGAGGCCTTCGCGGGCCCTGGGGAAGCTGCCCAGCAGACGCACGTGGAGCCCCAGAAGCTTGAAGCCGAGTTCGCGGAGCGCGGACGGGGAAAATATACCTAGTTCTAGTATCGATTACGGGGTGCTATACTATGTTGCAAGAAGGGGATCGTGGGGACCCCCTCACTGCCCTCTGGCTCGGGGCTAGGGCCTCCCTCACCTCGGATTGAAGGGCGTATAGCAGGCGTATAGCCGGGTTGAGGGAGTGGTTGGGGCTCTAGTTGGGGGTGGATTGGGAACCCGATTGTATATAATGGCTCTGTGATGGTGGTGTGGAGCCGCCGCCGGGATTTGAACCCGGGACCTCCGCCTTACCAGGGCGGCGCTCTGCCAGCTGAGCTACGGCGGCGCTCCCCATGTGGGGGGCTTCACCCCCTTTGGCCCTATTAAGCGTTGCCGTGCAGCGACTCTCTAGCTCCTCGTAATTAAGGCCCATGGCTGCTACGAGCTGCTTGAGCCTCTCCTCTAGCTCTACGCTAGGCTTCTTCTCGCCCCTTCTCAGGTATCTCCAGTACCTGTCGGACACGCCCAGATCCTTAGGGCCCAGGCCAGCTTCCTTCGCCACGCAGACCAGGAGAGGCCCGTCCACGCCGGGCCACCACTACTGTAATACCCCTATCGTAGTATAAAAGGGTTCCGCCCTACTCCACGGTTCCGCCCATGGTTCCGCCTTCCATGGATGAGGGGAACCATCCGCTTTTATGCTACTAGAGCAGTAGTATAGGAGTGGACTCCGGCGGGGGTGGGCTGGGTTGGCTGGCTCCCTCGAGTCGAGGGGAGCGCCTGGGGACCTAATCGAGAGACTCAAGGAGCTCATAGAAGAGCATATGAAATGGGCAGATCCAGGAATATATTTCTTCTGCGAAGGAGAGAGCTGCGTCGAAATATCAATAAGTCACAGGAGAGACTTCAGCGATGAAGTGAAAGTTAAGGTTGTCGGGAGAGGATTCCTCGCGGCGGCTAAACTTATCGCAGAGCTAGAGGGGCTAGACGCTCTAAAGAGGAAGTATGACGAGGTAGTCGAGAGATTCGAGGCTGGAGACGCAGGTCTATCCGATCTCTTCAATATAGCGTATGAATATAATAGCAAGGCCCGCGAGCTGGCAGAAAAGATCCATCGGGACTCGAGGACAATTAAGAGAAAGCTCGATCTCGCGTCCCTAGGAGAGCTCCTGGCGAGGCTCGACGCCGAGCCGAGCGTCTGTGACCGTCTCATCGGCATCATCAACGAAGTTGTTGACCACCCCGAAGAGGGGTGAGATCGTGGCTGTCGAGGAGCTGCTGGGCGGCGGCTGCGACACAGTCATATACGACCCGGCAAGGGGCACGAGAATATGCAGCGAAACGGGCGAGGTCATAGAGGAGAACGTAGTAAGCGACAGCCTCTACGACAATATACCAAGGCCCCGCAATGGAAAGAGGGGGCAGGGTAGCCAGTGGGGCGTGTGGCGCCGCAGGCCCGAGAACGAGAGAGAGGCAGCGATACACCGGCTGATAAGCGAGGCCGTGTCAAGGCTAGGGCTGCCTTCTTGGGCCGTCGAGACGGCGAGGAGAACAGCCACATGCCTCGCCAAGGGGTTGCAGGGCAGGGTTGAGGCGAGGCTCCTAGCGTCGATAGCACTGGCGAGCGCAGTCTATGCGCATGGCGTGCCAGTGAAGCTGGCAGATATATACAGGGTGCTGGGCGTCAGAAGGCATGGCGCATCAAGCCTCTTCAGATGGCTCCTCGGGCCCAACAGGGTGGGTCTCGTCCTGTCATGTATACCCAAAGCGGACCCCACAATGTTCAAGCGCCGCATCCACCTAATGATCGACGTGCTGGCAGAGGAGCTGGGTGTCGATAGGCTGGGGGTGGCCAGGGCGCACCAACTCGCCGAGGACAAACGCGTGAGGCTGGCCCTCGTGGGGCGCACGGCTGAGGTTGCAGCCGCAGCTCTCCTAGCAGCGGTCTCCGACGCCCCCATGGCTAACCTAGCGGCCGCCGCCGGGATCCGCATGAGATTCCTCTACGCGCTCAGGAAGAGGATAGAGAAGCTTGGGCTGGCGGGGGCGAAAAGGAAGAAGAAGCAGCACAACGAGTATGCAAGGCTCGGGGTCCTCGTGCCGAAGGAGCTAGCAGAGAAAGTTGAGGAGCTAGTCAGGGAAGGAAGATACAGCAGTAAGGGCGAGGTCGTCAGAGAGGCCCTCAAGGCCTTCCTTTCTTCTTGCAATTCTCCTTCGCCTGTCGACGGGGGGTGAAAGGGTATGGATGCGAGGGAGCTTAAGCGAAGGTACATGGAGAAGTGGCGCAGGTCAAACGCTAGGGAGCGGTTCGTAGTGGCTGCACTCAACGCTTACCTGCCTAGCCCCTGGCGGGCCGAGCTGACGGGGCTTGGTGCTGGGGTCGACGACTATATCCCGCGGGGCTACTCCAGGCCCGAGGACGCTTTCGACATAACCATCTACTATAGCGGCGAGCCCGTCGCTTGGGTCGAGGTGACAGGTGTGCCCTCATCGAAGGACATGAGGCTACACCCCTGCAGAGGGCTCTGCGTCGGCAGCTGGAAGCTAGCCAAGGCCAGGGAGTTCAACGTGGTGGAGAGGCTGTGGTTCGCGTTCGTCGTGGACGAGAACCTAAGCATACGCTGGCTACCTGCTAGGCTCCTGGCCCAGTGGGAAGAGGCTGAGGCCCCCTGGCTCAGCCGCTGCAGGCTGAGGAAAGATGAGAACACGGCGGTTTGCGTGGACGGCGGCTACTGGCGCAAATTCCGCAGCTTCAAGCAGTGGCTTCTCAACCACGGCCTAGCCCTAGCCCGGACCCATAGGTGGGGGTCATGAAGAGGATACTATTCGCGGTGTACGGCTCCCTAGTGGCCCTCTCATCGCTATCATTGTACAAGCTAGGCCTGGACGGCGCCAGCCCTCTGGCGGCGTCCCTCGCAGCCTTCGCCCTCTCACTCTTCGTGGCGACACACGCGGTCGTCCTCACAGCGCTGTACGAGGACATGGAGCAGCCCGCAGACAGGCTCCTCGAGGAGCTAGCC
>JALTZJ010000040.1 GCA_027046245.1 Acidilobaceae archaeon | reverse complement strand
GATTGTCATCGTGAGGAATTAAATGATAGGAATGCATGTGTTAAAAACCCTGTAGCATCTTGTGCAGTGCTAGAAATAATTAGCAGAGACGAGGAGAACCCAGACGAGGTTAGAATAATCGATTTTGTAGTTGAGCCACCAGGACGCGAGTGGTTAACATTGAAAAATATAATAGAAAAATCAGCAGCGAAGATCTTTAAAAGAACATACATGCTAAAAAAGAGAATATGCAATTAGGCGATAACAATGCTGACTATTAGCTTCACTTCAAAGATTAGTAAGAGGCGTGGGCAGGTACTGGTGCTGTTACCGCGTGATTACTGGGAGATGTTCAAGGCAATGAGGGGTAGGAGAGTGCGGGTGAGGGTAGACGACATAGAATACACTGGGAGGCTCACGGAGATAGAGGGCAGGGTCTACGTGAGCCTGCCATATAGTGCACTAGCCCTCAGAGAGCGGAGTAGATATCACCTTATCCGCCTGGAGGTGTGATTGAAATGGTGGTTGAGAGCGGTGGAGCTCTCAGCGGCTATACGCCTGCTAAACGCCCAGGCCTTGAGTCCCGGACTGTGGATCCGGAGGTCCCGGGTTCAAATCCCGGCCCGGGCCCCACAACCAAACACCAGAACCCTTCTACACAAACACGACAAAGCCTGCACCACACTCAACTACCCACTAAACTACCAACCCGCTATACGACTGTAAAACACCGAAGACACAATAGAGGCTTATAACCAGGATCATATCAACTTCTAAATCACTAATCTTATTGGACCCTCAATAAACACAAATAAACCTAACCTTATCTACTGTATATCACTTAAAAACAAGATGAACCTCTATAAGTAGTGCAAGAAGCTAAAAGAGAGAAGCTACTACACAGTGTTTATCGTTTAGGCCTTTTCCAGCATTAACATTCGTCAGAGGAGAAAGCATAGCTAAACAAGTAGGAAAAGAGCCTGTACCTGTTGATCGCTACACATAAAGCTTAAGCTAAGACGCGCAACGAGATCCTACAACCATAACACGCCTAGATACTCATGAGCGAGCACACACTAGCCACGGCCTGACGCTCAAGACAGCTACAGTTCTGCGCATCTCTCAACGCTTCACACCTCAAGCTAACCCTCAAACCCTTCCATGAGCGATGTATATATCGGTGAGGCATCCTGACTAAGGCGAGAAAGGACCTTGCATGGGCCGTCGTGAAAGCCATAGAAGCAAGTAGGAGGGAGAAGGACAGGTTCTTCGAGGTGATGCTGAAGGCCTACGAGAAGCACCCCGAGGAGGTCGAGAAGATAAGAGACTATATAGCCAAGAGGAAAATGAGCGCCAGACGGGCCCTCAAGGAGCTGGAGAAACTAGCACGCTCCTAAGACCCCTGCCTCACCTCCCCCTTTCCTTTAGCTACTCTAGGAGGGGCACTGCATCGCTGCCCCGTTGCCCCTCATTGTACTTCTTCCACGCTGCGATTTAGCATCGCGTCTAGCTTACGCGTTTTAAAAGCGTATATCCTGCTCTAAATGTTCAAGCTGAATAGTGAATTGAAGACGCGATTAAATGAAGGGATTCTGTAATGGCCGGATGGCGCCGGGGAGGGGACTTGAACCCCCGACCACCGGGTTAACAGCCCGGCGCTCTACCTAGCTGAGCTACCCCGGCGCCTCCCAGGAAAAGGATGATCCCTACAGCTGGCGGCTTTAATGATTGCCCAACCCTCCCGGGGAGCAGACCAACAGCTAATACCAGCTGAGCACCAAGCGGAAGCAGTACCAACGCTAAAGCCTTGTAGGGAAGAAGCGAGGATGAGGAGCCCAGGGAGGGACACAGCCCCCCAGCCTTGAATACGGTTGGGGCTGCATGTGGTGGGCCCGGGGGGATTTGAACCCCCGACCTACGGGTCTGGAGCCTCGGCCCCTGTAGAGGCACCCTTTTTGTCGGCTCCTCGGCAGGGTCCGCCGCTCTGCCTGGCTGAGCTACGGGCCCACCGGTGATACCCACCTAGCAGCCTGATCCGGATAAAGATTACCCGACCCCCTAGCAGTCACCTACACAAAATCTCAATTCTATAGGTTAGATTCCCTCATGATTTGGAGCCTCCACCTCATCATCCAAGTAAACCTTTCAATTCTATTGGTTAGATTCCGGTTTTTACGAGGAAAAAGTAAAGCTCTGTGGAGACACAGCTCTTTCAATTCTAGTTGGTTAGATTCCCGCTGGACCTCTACACGCTTCTCGAGGACGAGAAGATCTTTCAATTCTATTGGTTAGATTCATTACGAGGTACCTCCCGGCCCCCTCTGCTGGGGCCGGGGCCGCCTCTTTCAATTCTATTGGTTAGATTCTCCCACCATTTTTAATTAATAACATGTTTTCTCTCTTTCCTCTTTCAATTCTATTGGTTAGATTCATCGCCCCCGCCGCGGGGCTCATCGTCTTCGTGGCGCTAAGCACTTTCAATTCTATTGGTTAGATTCATCGAGAACGGCGGCGAGCTCAGGGCGAGGGCTGAGATAATCTTTCAATTCTATTGGTTAGATTCCGTCTATTACCCGCCTCCTCTTTCTATCTAATTTAAAGTATGCCTTTCAATTCTATTGGTTAGATTCTGCAGGGAGGAGAGGGAGGAGGGGGTGGAGACGTGGACTTTCAATTCTATTGGTTAGATTCTGCATTTTGGGTGTGTTGGTGTGCGTGGATTCCGGCTGGTGCACCACTTCCCTATCCTGCCTCCTCCAGTTTTAATTGTCTTTATTTAGCCGAGGTATATACTAAATTTTCCATTGCCACCATGGGGTTCACGGCATGGCCATGAACCCAGTTATTACATATATAGATATATGTTGATTTTCCGGGTTGAGCGTTTCCTCTATAGCGTTTGCATCACAGTATAGAGATGCTCGATGTTGGCGCCTAGTTTTTCCCTGGAATCCAGGGAACTACACTTAAACCCACGGCAAACGCCGTATTATAATATGAGTTTGCATCATCGTAGAGCACCAGGGTATACCGGGCGCAACGCTTTTAAACTACCCGGAAATCCAGGGCAGAAGGAAGATTCTCTACCATCCACCCCCCACAATTTAAATAATCATAAAAAGAAGCTAATAACAATAACATTAAGTACATTAGAAACAAATAAATCTCATGGAGGAGAATATCACAAAAAATCACATGACTTGTAAACAAATAATTAAATAAAAATAATATTACATATATAACTAGCTAGACTTATAAATAGGCTAGTGGGTTTATGACTGTGATGAAGCTCTGGGTGGCCCTGGTTCGGCGATTGCCGCGGGTTAGGGGCGGGTTTATGGGTTTCTGTTTCTATTTTTGTTTGCGTTGGTGGAGGACATGGACGACCCCTTTCGTTGAGCGTAGGCGTCGTCTTGTTGAGGAGCTTGTTTCACTGGGATTTGTTAGAAGTAGTAAGGTTGTTAGAGCTTTGCTTCGTGTTCCTAGGCATTTATTTGTTCCCCCTCATCTTGTTGACGTTGCTTATGATGATAGGCCTTTGCCTATCGGTCATGGGCAGACGATTAGTGCTCCTAGTGTTGTTGCTCGTATGACTGAGTTGCTTAATCCCGATGTTGGTCATAGGGTTTTAGAAGTTGGTACCGGTAGCGGGTATCAGGCTGCTGTTATTGCTGAGATCGTTGCTCCTAGTGATGCGCCTAGGGAGTCTTGGGGTCACGTTTGGAGCGTTGAACGTGTTCCTGAGCTTGCTGAGCAGGCTCGCAGGAATCTAGATGCTGCTGGCTACGGTGACAGGGTTACTGTGGTTGTAGGCGATGGTAGCCGTGGCTTGCCCGAGGCCGCGCCCTTTGATAGAATTATCGTGACTGCTGCTGCTCCCAGGGTTCCTGAGCCGCTGCTTGAGCAGCTTGCTCCTGGGGGAAGGCTTGTTGCCCCTGTGGGTAGCAGGTATAGTCAGGTTCTCGTTGTTGTTGACAAGCTTGATGACGGCCGCATAGTGCAGAGGAGCGATATTGAGGTTCTATTCGTGCCCCTCGTGGGGGAGTACGGATTCCCTGGGGAAGAGGTTGGCGAGGAGGATTACTACCCTAGGAGTATCTAAAGTGGGAGGTCACGTCCCCCCGGGAACGGGTTTCCCCTCTATGCTATAGGTGATCCTTGAGGCGTGCCTAGCTTTAGCTCTCTCGGTAGCCTGTGTGCAGCCTGCAATACTCTGAGAGCCTTTCTCCTGCTTAGGAATCTGTTGTTGACGCCGCAGTAGGGGCTGAATATGCATTTGGGGCAGCCGTCTTCGCAGCTACAGCCTGCTAGTATATTCTCCGCTATATCCACTACTCTCTCGAACCTCTCGAATACGAGTCTTGAGGCTCCGTTGCCTCCAGGGGCCGAGTCGTATATTACTATGTGTCCGCTTGGATAGCTTACTCCTCCCAGGTCTGTGTCGCTCGCCCCTACTACCGGCCTGGCTGCATGGATTAATGCGTGTTCGAGGGCATGGTATGCACTTATGGCGTCTTCGGGGTCTGTGAGGCCTGGGTTGGGGTATCTTGTTACTACTCCTTTAGTCCAGTAGCTCCACTTTACCGGCTCGTCTAGGAAGGTCTCGCTTATCACTTCACCGCTGTACTCGTCCTTTGCAAGGTATCCCTCTACTACTACTGTGAGCTTTACATCAGCGTATACTAGCCTTAGTGGGCCCGTCTTCCTGTCCTCTAGCGGGTGGATCGCTATCACGTCTATGGTGTAGATGGGTTTAGTATAGTAACCTATATTGTCTGACACCCTCCTAACCTTCGTTCTCAGAGCTTCAAGGTCGAGGTCTAGGACTAGGTACGTGCCTCCCGCTAAATAATAGATCGCCCCAGGGTATAGGTCGTAGAGGGCCGCCGGAACCTCCCTACTACCCAACTGTTTACCCGTGACCTCGTCAACGATTCTAACGCTCGGGCCGGCGGCTCTTATGCCCCCATGTGCCTCGACATAGTCTCTGGCCCGCCTCCATTCAGGGTAGACCATTCCCCCGGATACTCTAACCACTCCGAGCGCCTCGAGCTCATTGACAGCCTCTCTCAGCTCTAGAGGCAGCCTCCCCAGGGGCTCCCCTCCCTTCGCTAGTAGATGTGCAGCTAGGTGGAGCCTGGCTATCTCCCTGTTACCGGGCTCCACATAGGCCGGATCAGGCTCCTGGCTGAAGTACTCCATCGGCCTCCGCAGGAAGTACGCCTCTATAGCGTCGTCTGCCATGACAGTAGCTACGAGGCCCGTGCGCCCCCTTCTCCCCGCTCTCCCCGCCCTCTGCAGGTAGCTGCTGAAGCTCCTAGGAAGATGAGCCATAGTTATGGCGTCTAGGTCACCAATGTCTATGCCCAGCTCCATTGTAGGCGTCGCTACGACAGCGTTTATCCTACCCTCCTTGAACGAATCCTCAACCTCTCTCCTTACCTCGGCTGGAAGGCCAGCCCTATGAACGGCTACCTCGACACGCCAGTTTCTACGAGCTATCCGGGCTATAAGCTCGGCCATCTGCTGACTGTCCACGAAGCCCAGGACCTTCACGCCCCTGGACGCTAGAAAAGCGATTATCGCTGCCGACATACTCCACCTGCTGACAGGGCCGGAATCTACGAATAAGTGGACAACACTCCCCCTCCTCCTGGGGGGTCCTTTAATGAGATCCGGCTCCCTGCCAGTTAGGCTCCTACCAAGATCCACGGGATTACCTATAGTGGCTCCAGCCATTACGAAGCCAACGCTGCCCCCAGCGAGTCTCTCAAGCCTGTAGAGGACCCATCTAACATGGCTCCCAAATACTCCCCTATAGACGTGGAACTCGTCTAGGACAACGTACTCCGTATTCCTGACGAGCCTCTTGATATTGCCCGAGAACGCCATACCATAATGGAGAAGATCCGGATTAGTAACTAGAATATCAGGGGGATCAGCGTATATCTTAGACCTCATACTACGAGGAGTATCGCCGTCGAGCACGCCTAGCCGCAAGCCGACGGCGGCTGCAACACGCTCCATCCTAGCTATCTGATCCCTCGCCAGGGCTTTAGTGGGGTATATTATTACTGCACGGGGCCCCCGCGCGCTGCTCTCCCTGCTGAGGGCCTCCACTACAGGTATCAGGAACGCCTCTGTCTTCCCGGTTCCAGTGCCACTAACGATAACGATGTCGCGGCCCCGCCTGAAGGTCTCAAGCGCTTCATACTGGTACTTGTATAGGCGTGTAACTCCCTGAGAGTTTAGGGCATTGACTAGGGGGCCCGGTAGCCCTGCCTCCTCTAGGGCGGGCCCGGGTTCAGGCTCGCCGTGATCCTCTCTATAAGTAAACGCTACTCTGCCGCCTAGCCTTAGCGTTGCATGTCTAACCGCCTCCAGCATCTCCTCTAGGCCCGCCTCTGACCTCAACATTTATCCTCCTCAACGCCTTGGCTACGCCTAGCTCCTCTAACACCCTGAGGGCGGCCCAGGAGTAGCGGGGGTCGCCCATGCTACCCCTAAGCTTCCGCTCCCTAATAACGGCGGAGTAGAGGAGGCCCTGGTCCCCGTAAACGTTTATCCTCCCCTTAACCCAGCCCCTAGGATTCATAACAAGCTTGACATGCACGATGTATCCCTGCTTGGGCGGATTTACTCTGACGAGGCGAGCGTCGCCCCGCGAGTAGGTACCCCGGGTTCTCTCCCCGCCTCTAACCCTCTCGACCGAGCCATCCTCTCTCACTATGAATACAGCTGCGTATGCCCTATGCCGCCCACTCCTACTCCTTGTAGCCTCTTCAACGAACTCTAGCGTCAAGCCGACACCCACGCTTATCACTGGTTCCGTGGGATACTGAAGTAAAATCTAAGCCTTATCAGAGCGTGGAGACGCTGTTGAGTACCTCTGGGGGCTGGCTATCCGTGGCTATCAACGATATCGTGGTCGCCGGGGCCGGCGTTGCCGGGGCCACCTTCGCCTACGAAGCTGCCAGGAAAGGCTTCAAAGTTAGAGTATACGATGTTGCAGAGCGCTACGCCAAAGCCTGTGGCGACGCCCTTACAGTGAGAGACGAGACCCTGGAGATCGCTAGGCTAACGAGCAGCATTCTAGGCCGGGTTAAAAGATACCTTATAGCTGTGGACGGCGAGATAATAGAGGAGTTCAGCCTGCCCGCCGCCGCATGGGTTATAGTGGATAAGGCGCGCATGGTGAACACGCTTAGAGAACTTGCAACCGTCGAAGGCGCGGAGATTGTTCATGGCCATTGGAGGGGTGAGAGGGGCAGGCTCTACACTGTAGACGCGAGGGGCCCCTATGCGAGGAGCTATAGAGAATCTGTCCTCCTCTACAGGGCCATAGCCAAGGCTGAGTGGGACCCTGAAACGGCGCTGCTAGACTTCGCGGTCAATGAGAGAGGAGTCTACTGGATCTTCCCGGCGGACGACAATGGAGCCAGGGTAAATGTTGGGGCTGGCTTCGACGGCATCAAGAGCGCTGCCATAGTTAAGAAGAGAGTCTGGGACTACCTGGTTAAGTGGACTGGGAAAGGCCTAGAAGAAGCCATAGACGAGCGAGGCGCGCCGCTCCAGATCTATGCCCCGGTAGAGCCTTACTCCTCAGGCGTCTTTAAGATAGGAGAGGCGGGCGGCTTAATGCTCCGCACCGGCGGGGAGGGCAACAGGCCAGCTATACTCTCGGCCAAAGCGCTCGCAGCTGCATTCTCGGAGGCCGCTGAGCCCGGCGAGGCAAGAAGGATATACCTTGAGAGGATCCATAGACTCCTGGACGAGGTCGAAACTAGCCTAGTTATAGTTAAGTTAGTCGCCTCGGCTAGGCCCGAAACAGCAGCGAAGCTGCTAAGAAGCCTGCCGCCATGGTTCTGGAGGGACTTTGTGAGGGCCCGCATCTACAAGCCAACGGTGCTCAGAATCGCTGCGTCGAGTCCAGAGGTAGGCCTTGGCCTGCTGAGGGCGGCGCTAGATAGGCTTAGAAATCTGCCTTACTAGCTCGACAATCGAGCTAACAGGCACCGAAGCTTCTCGGCAGACCACGGCCTTAACAGTAGAGCCTCTTACTCTCACCCGGGCTACGACGCCTAGCTCGCTATTACTAACTCTGATTTCACCGTCCTTGTCAACCTCCACTTTGTATGCCGGGCCCAGGCGTGACTGAAGTAGTGAGGCCACAAGAGAGGGGTCTAGGGCCTCGGTTTCGCCCTTCTTCAGCTTCTCAAGAGCCCGCTGCGCCGCCTCAGCGACCTCAGGACAGCCGTCTCTGTACTCCTTTATAAGCCTCTCTAGTATGGTGATAGCTAGATCCTCCGCCTTACTGCCTCTCAGGCTTGCCAGAAAGTCTCTCCAGTCCTCGCTAGCCAGAAACTCAGCTATCCTTTTAGGGTCGCCCCCGTACACGCTGAACTTGTACTTGTTCTCCGCGTTGGCTAACCACTTCTTAGCGTCTTCCACCACCGGAGGCGGGTACCTAGACGCCTGCTCGGCTATCACCGGCATTGCTATATGCCTGAGAAAGTCTTTCCTTACCCTACAGGCCTTGTCGCCCATGGCCATGCCAACCTTTCACCTCCCCGTGGCCTCCCGAGCGATTCCGGCTGGTTACACTCACTACCCTCCAAGGCTCTTTTTTACGCTGGTAGCGGAGGCGGTTCCACCGGGAGATCCTCGCCCCGGGCTATTGCATCCATGAGACCAGCGAGTGCACCGTATAGGAAGAACCCCTCTATTATAGGGTCTCCGCTGGCGGCTGCGCGTGCAGCTTCCTCTATCTTAGCTGCCACTAACTTCTTGAAACCCTCAAAGTCGCCGTCTGCCACGTTATACGCTTCCATAGCGGCCTTAAACCACTCTACTATACTCTCTGCATGCCTTCTGAGATACGAGACGCCATCCTCTGCCTGAATACCGTAATGGCCTAAGGCTACTCTAGCGGGGCGCAACGAAGCCATCCTAACCAGGCTCTCCATATACAGTCTAGGCTTGAAGGGAGGCGGGTTTGTAGGGATCTCGTAAACCGTGTCGCCTGGAGCGACCAGCCTAACCCCGGCGCTGTCACCGGTAAATAGGATACCCCTGCCTTCGAAGAGCAGGCTCATATGGTGACTCGCGTGGCCCGGCGTGTGTACAGCCCTAAGACTTAATCCTCCAACGCTGATCACGCTGCCATCGCTTACTGGAACTACCAGGCTCTCGGGCACAGGCTCAGGCTTACCGTAATAATCCGCTATGCCGCCTAGGAACTGCTTCGACGCGTGCCACAGCTTCTCAGGATTGACTAGATGCCTAGCACCCCTAGGGTGTACATAAACCTTTACTCCCAACTTCTTAGCGAGACTGCCTGCCCCTCCCCCATGATCTAGATGAATGTGGGTGAGTACAATCCCTCCCAGCTTTAGCCCCCTCGCGTCTAACTCGTCTATAATCCTCTCAGCCGTCACAGCTGGACCTGCATCTATAAGAACCGCTGTATCATGAAGCGCTACTATGTATGGGCTTATAGCCCGGCTAGCCGGCTCGGGAGTAGCATCTACTACAATCACTTCCACGTTAGAACTCATTCTTCCGCCCACCACCCTATCCTTATCTCCCCCTTTAGCGACATGTAGAGAGAGCGGGTGTTATCCGAGGCATTTACCCCCACTAGTTGGCCCGTACACTGTAACAGAGGGGAGATCTTTAGGTCCCCTGAAGCCCTCGGCAGGTGGAGTACACCGGCTCTAAACCTTGTATAGGGGGTGAATATGCCTCCATGGGCGATGGTGGCTTCCTGAGGGCCCAACTTCAGCTTGCTAGGACAGTGCTTAAAAGCGCTTGGAACGACTTCTATTTCTCCACCTACACTTGGACCATTGTTAAGGCTAGGGATGCTGCCCGTCATGCCCTTACAGCGGTGCTCCGCGAGTCAGGCATGAATCCTCAATCGTCCTGGCCTACTAGCTTACTGCTAGAGTCTGCTGCATCAGCATGTAGCAGCTTGTCTCTTCTAGGTAGAGAATCCCTTAGGCTAGATTATCTAGCTAACCTCTACACAGATACTGAACTGTACCTTATCTTGTGGTATGCTAGTGCGAGGGAGGAGCCTCCCAGGCGAGCAGCTCTCTCATCGCTTGAGGCTTCGATAAAGATTGTGGAGGCAGTAGAGAATTGCGGCTCGTTAGGGGAGGCTGCCGACGCGAGGGGTAGGCTTGCAGCTAGCTTGTATGATGCCAAGTATTTAGGCCGTTATACGGTCTTCGTTTCGGGCCCCAAACTCTACGTCACGAGCACGGCGTATGAGGGTGTAGATCCGCTTGACAGGCTTGAACTAAGCAGTAGTCTACCTTTAGGCTTTACACCAATTCTCTTATCCCCCGACGAGGCCTACGCTCTCCTTAATTTGCCCTGGCCATTTGAACATGAAGCAGAGGTGGTAGAGGATAAGTTGAGGTTGGCTCCTCTAGTTAAAAAGAGGAATCCAGGTCTTCTAGATCTTTAAACCGAAGACCTGGCGGACGAGCATCCTAACTATTGTGAGCCTCTGGATCTCATTGGTACCCTCGTAGATAGTAGTTATTATTGCGTCTCTCAGGTAACGCTCCACTCCCGTCTCTGTGTCGACTCCATAGCCTCCGTGGATTTGAATCGCCTGCCTCGCTATCCACTCTGCAGCCTCTGTGGCGAAGGCCTTCGCCAGGCTAGCGGCGATTATGAACTCCCTCCTTCCTTTATCTGCGAGAGTCGCTGCCCAGTAGGTTAGCAGCCTTGCGGCCTCCAGCTTCATGTACATATCTGCTATTTTGCCTGTGATTAGCTGGTGCTGTATTAGGGGCTGACCGAAGGTCTCCCTCTGGAGAGCATAGTTTAATGCTTTCTCGAACGCTGCCTGAGCTATTCCCACGGCTTGTGCCGCTATACCTATCCTGGTGTGATCGTACGTAGTCACTATCACCTTGAAGCCCTCATTCTCAGGGCCTACAAGGTTCTCTGCGGGTACCTTAACCTCATCTAGAATGACCTCGTATGGCTGCTCCCCGCGCATACCCATCACTTTGAACTGCTGCCCTATCTTCAGCCCTGGATAGTCCTTCTCTACTATGAAGACGCTGATGCCCCACCACCGTTTATCCTCTCTTGGAGGATTCGTTCTTGCAGAGACTACTAGGTAGTCGGCATCCGCTGCCCCACTGATAAACACCTTTCTACCGGTTATAATGTAGTGGTCGTTCTCCTTCCTCGCACGAGTCTGTATACCTGCGACGTCGCTTCCCCCCGTAGGCTCTGTGTTAGCGTGGGCGCCCTGTGCATCGCCGCTTGCCACGGGGGTAACGTATTTCTTCTTCTGATCCTCGGTGCCGAAGAGTAGTATGGGTATGGCGAATAAGTGGTTCACACCTATCGTGACCGCTAGCGAGGGCACGGCCCTAGCTATCTCCTCCATTAGGATAGCTGACATGAGCTGGCCGCCGCCCTGGCCTCCATACTCCTCCGGGAATCCAACGCCAAAAAAGCCCTGCTCCTTCATCTCGTTTAGTATATCCTCTGGTATCCTGTTGGTTCTCTCGATCTCTTGCCAGCGTGGCATCACCTTGCTATCTACGAACTCTCTGACGGCTTTCCTGAACAGCTCATGTTCATCTGTTAGCTCTATCTTGAAGTCCTCTACGCTGTTAAAGGGGAATACCATGCCCGCTTCACCCCTATTCATCTCAAATTTGACAAGATGCTGTATCAATAGCTTGCGCGAGGAGCCCTGCTACTGTGCGCGTATCCCCGAATAGTTTATAAGCTGTACGCATATGAAAATGTGGGTCTATTAAAACAGTATTCAGGTTACCTATTTGATATACACAGTACAGTGAAACGCCCTCTTTAACTCTTAAAAGGGAGTGCAATGAATTCCATTTCACTATGAAGCCTAGAGTGTGACAATCGGGGGGCTAACATGTCTGCTCAAAGCGACCCCAAGAAGATAGTAGGCATGGCTTTGACAGTGATCGGCCTACTCCTGCTAGCATTCGGCGTGATCAAAGGCATAGCGTCGCCATCCGACGTTGACGAGAACAAGGGCATAAACCTGATAGGCACCAATAAGACGAATGATCTAAAGCTAGACGCGCTTGCAGTAATCATAGGCTGGCTCGCCATCTTAATCGGCCCGGCCCTCTGGTTCGGCGAGACACCCACAGTTATACGGAAGGCCGCAGGGAGGTGAGTCAACCATGGTGCCAGCTATAGCCCTCGTAGCTGTAATCATCCTAATCTACGTAGCCGCATACCTATACTACGGAAAGCGAATCCTAAACGAGAAAGTAGTCAGAGCTAGCGTCGAGCGCGAGACCCCAGCTATAACTAAATTCGATGGGGTAGACTACGTGCCTGCAAACAGATACGTGCTCTTCGGCCACCACTTCGCGAGCATAGCCGGCGCCGGCCCAATAGTCGGCCCGGCTATAGCCATGGCCTACGGCTGGTTCCTACCCCTTGCATGGGTACTCTTCGGCAACGTATTCATAGGAGCAGTGCATGACTACCTAGCACTAATGGCAAGCGTTAGATACGGTGGTATAAGCATTGTCAGTATAAGCGAGAATGTAATGGGCAGGGCAGCAAGATACCTCTTCCTGATATACGTCCTATTCGCCCTTATCCTAGTCTACGCTGCATTCGGCAGCATAGCAGCCAAGCTCTTCAGCCTAGACCCACGCGTCGCCACCCTAAGCATACTCTTCATGCCCATAGCACTATTCCTGGGCTTCATGATGTACAGGATGCGCATAGACATTAGGATAGCTACAATTATTTCAGCCATCCTGGTAATACTAGCATTCATATACAGCTACAACGTTGGAATAACCATTGGCCAGTTCAATCCGAAGCTGTCCCCCGAGGAGGGCGGCTGGATAGCCTATCATAGATGGCTAATAATAATAGGGATATACTCTATACTGGCAGCGAGCCTTCCGGTCTGGTATCTACTCCAGCCTAGAGACTACGCTAACGCCTACATGCTCTGGGCGGGACTAGCCTTCATAATAGTAGGCCTTATCTTCGTCGGTACCAGAACACTTCAAGCCCCCGCTTACACAAGCTTCTCACCCAATATAATAGCGGGACAGCCGACCCCGTTCTGGCCCGCTATACCACTAATCATAGCCTGTGGCAGCCTGAGCGGGTTCCACAGCTTAGTAGCATCTGGAACCACTAGCAAGCAGCTCGCTAACGAGCTAGACGCTCTCTTCGTGGGTTACGGAGGCATGCTAACCGAGGGCGCCCTAAGCAGTTTCGCCGTCATAATACCGATAAGCCTAGCATGGCAGGCGCCAGAGCTTATCCAGATGGGCGTTATACCTGAGGACAAGAATATACTAGCGCTAGGCGCGATCCAGAGATACCAGGTGGGTTACGGATACGTGATGGCTAGCACGCTAGACAACTTTGGGATCCAGTTTGCCACAGCCTACAAGGTCTTCACTCTATTCGCGGCCCTCATACTATCAATGTACATAATGACCACTCTTGACACGAGCACAAGGCTAGCAAGGTTCACCTGGCAAGAACTCATGGACTGGATAGAGCCGAAAGCTCCCAGCCTCTATAAGGTGCTGACTAACAAGTGGGTAGCCAGCTTCATAGTGGTGTTCGTGGGAACAGCTCTAGCATATCCAGTGATAGTCGTCAAGACAGTTGAAACGCCGCAAGGCCCTGTCCCCGTCTACGACGCCGCCTTCCAGGCTATATGGCCAGCCTTCGCTGGAACCAACCAGATGCTCGCAGCCATAGCGCTAATGACTAGCGCTCTATGGGTTTACCTGATACTGAAGGCGAGGGGCCTCTATGGCGCCCTTATCATAGTGCCTGCGGTAGCCCTCTGGATAACTGTTACAGCGGGCCTGGCATGGTGGCTAATCAAAGTCGCACCAGTGCTACCAGCAATCCAGAAGATAGGAGCCGGATCTATGACCCTCTTCAGCCTAGTACTGAGCATCATACTAATGGTGCTCTTCGTGATATCCCTGCTACGCGGGAGGGCAGCCGTGAGATAGCAGACACGCGAACCCTTCCTACTGTACCCCCACTTTTTAAATGTATAAGCCTCTACTCCCCGCAATATACCTCTCTATGGGACCGCAATGATGAGGGGAAATCTGCGAAAGATCCTCGAGGGTGTAGCATGGGTAGTTAAAGGCATGCTAAAGGAGCTTCGTAAAGCAACGCTTGGAGTAATGATCGCTAGTGCCACAGACATGCTTAAACTTGAGCACGACGAGCTTGAAGCCGCCTTTTTAACGGTACTTCTAGGTAGCCTAGCAGGAATGCCCCTAGCACCCCCCGGCCTAGCATTAGAGGTTGCCCCCCTCGTAAAAGACGAACTAGCAATAATGATAGAGAGGCACGCATTCATGCACGATGCATTAGCAGAATACGCAAGCATGTCAGGGTGACAACGATATGCTCATACACAAAGAATTACTAGAGCTACTAGGAGGCGGAGAAAGAAAGCCAAAACTCATAATAGTGCTTGGCAAGGGTGGAGTAGGTAAAACCACCGTCAGTATCCTACTAGCTAGGATCCTAAGTGAGGCTGGTCCCACGCTTGTAGAAAGCCTAGACCAGGCTATGCATCTACAGGAGTACCTAAGGCTTCCTAGAAGGAACAAAGCCTACCAGGTCAAACCCGGATTACACGCTAGACAGTTCGACGTCGAGAGTGAGGTGAAACGGCTCGGCGAGAGATACGCTACCCTCATGAGCCAAATAATGCCCGGCCTTAAAGTTCTTAATATAGAGAACGTCGTTGACATGGTGAAGTATGCGCCGGGCTTCGAGGAGGAAGTATATCTTAGAGAACTAATGAGGCTATACAGGGACGACAGATACAGCTTTATAGTGGTCGACACCCCGCCTACGGGGTTAATGCTAAGAATACTTAACCTAGCAAGACTCTACTCCTTCTGGATAAACAAGCTAATAGAGTTAAGGGAGCGCATAGTCTCGCTGCGGTACATAATTGCATCTACTGCCGGCATTAAAAGGGATATCGACGATCCTGTACTTAGAAAGCTGGCCTCTATGAAAAAAGAATTCGATGAGTTAAACCAGCTACTAGTAGATAAAAACGCGACACGATATGTAGTAGTTGCAACTCCTGAGCCCCTCCCCGTTTATGAAGCGCGCAAAACAATCGAGTTTCTACGAAGCATTGGGGCAGAGCCTAACGTAATCGTTGCAAACAGGCTTCTGTCTAAGAGTGTCGCAGAGGAGCTGGGAGTGAGCGGAGTCCAGGAACGGAGCCTAAGAGAGCTTGAATCCCTTCAGTGTAGAGAGGGCTGCGCTAGGCTTTACATACCCCAAGTTAAAAATGCGCCCAGCAGTTTAGACGCGGTAGAGGAAATAATAGATAGTGTTAAGATTATTGTTGAGTCTCGGTAATCAGCTTCTTAATTTCAGTTATAATAGCCTCCCTCTCTAGGCTACCTAGGAGCCTTAAGGAGGCGTAGCTTCCCCGCCCTCCGCCTTTTCCGTTCAGGGCGACGGCTAGCTTCCTAGCTAATAGTCCGGCGTCCAGCTTTTCGGCTGCTTTCCTTCCTAGTGCTATCTCGGCTAAGACGTGATCACCTGCTCTTACTAGGAGCACCGCTATTAGCTCCGGATTTCTATCCGTCATTACCTTTAATGCTTCCTGTGCTGCTCTCCTATCGTTCTCTGGGAACTCGGTTACTACAATTTTGAGGCCGTCTATTGGTTCGGCCGAGCTAGTTGCTGCCTCGGCCCACAGCCTCCTATATCTTGAGAGGCGTCCTTCAAGTTCTTTTAGTCTGGCCGCGATACTCTCAGCCTTTACATGTTCTGAGCCTCTAGGGGCCCCCAGAGCTTTAGCTACCCCCTCTAACCTCTCCTCTAGTTCTCTAGCGTATTCGGTTACTCGTGTTCCTGCTACGTATTCTAGTCTAATTACGCCGTCCTGTAGTTTGCCATAGTTTATTATCTTGAAGCCTCCTATCTCTCCCGTGTTCCTCACGTGAGTTCCGAAGCAAGCCTCAACATCCCAGTCCTCTATGAATACCAAGCGAAGCTTTCTCTCCATGGGCACGCCTCCCTGATATATTATGAAGCCGTACTTCTCCTCCGCTACATGCTTCTCTACTAGCTCCTCCCATACCCGCCTCCTTTCAAGTATAATTCTGTTTACCTCTTCCTCGAGCTTCCTCACCTGCTCGGGAGTCAACGGGCGATGATGCGTTATGTCGAGTCTACCCTTCTCCGGAGTCTTCTCCGCGCCAGCCTGCCACGCATGCTTGCCAAGCACTTTCCTAGCTGCTGCTATTAATACGTGAGTTACCGTGTGGTGCTTCATTATGGCGTATCTCCGCAGCCAGTCGAGCTCCATTATTACTTCGTCTCCAGGTTCCGCTGCTACATCGCGGTCTA
>JALTZJ010000039.1 GCA_027046245.1 Acidilobaceae archaeon | reverse complement strand
CTGAGAGCATCAACCATGTAATCGAGCACTGGTTCCGCCTCGCCTACAAGCACGGCATCAACGATATCAAGCACGGGTAGAGGGTTAGCTGTTACCGCGGGCCCTCCGGCTATCACAACAGGGTCTCCATTACCCCTTTTCCTGGACAAGGGGTCAAGCCCCATGAGACGCAGAGCCCTTACAAGGTCGACATACATGATCTCGTAGGGGAGGCTAACCAGTATGGCGTCGAATCCCTGGACTCCAGGTTTCCCCTCGTAGACGAGGTCGCCGCCCTCAAGGAACACAGGTTTTACTCCGGCGCCTAGAGACTCGAGATACCCTTTGAGTAGATAGAATGCGAGGCTGCTGTAAGCAACGTTTCTAGGCGCCGGGTAGAGGAGCGCTATCCTCGGCCCACTCAATCCCCTTCAAGACACCTCTTTCCCGCTCCTGCTATACTACTCTCCACGAGGCGCCAGGCCCTATTCTCTTTCCTCCTTACCTCTATCCTCGTCGCTTAACTGCGCCAGCCTGTCGTGTAGGACTGTAGCGAGGGCTATCAGGGCACTCGCAGCGGCGTACTCTGTGCTCAAGGTCACGCCCGGAGCTATGTCGATGACAAGGTCTGCGTGCCTGTAGACGCCCAGGGGTATGCCTTCTCTGCTGCCTACGAGTATGTTAATACGTCTACCGCTCTTCACGAGCCTCCACAGATCATCGGCAACCTTGGAGACGTGCTCTCCCTCGGGCTCCATAACTATGATGGGCTCACTCCTCCTATCCCTCACCAGCTGGTGAATATCCTGGAGATATACCGGTACCCTGTGTACACGCCTGTGGTAACTCTTAGCCTGGACCTGGTGCCTAGATTCTATCCCCTCGAAGACGCCCATCAGGAACTCGTTAAGCTGTCTGGCATCGACGATACCGGCAGGAGCAACAACAAGCTCTCTAACCTCGAAATTCTGGACCTCCCGCCCGATCCTTACTCCCATATTGCGGCATGCATCTAGGGGGCCTAAATATGGCATCTGCACTATGCTGACACGGCGGAAGAGCCTGAGAACCGGGTTCTTCCCGGGCTTCATCTTTTTCCATTCAACGCTGCCGGGGTACACTGAGATGAGGGCCTGGTCGCCTATTATCTCTACGGCAACCACTTTATCGGGATAGCTTAGGTTCACGCATGCACCCGTAGCGCGCCTCACGGCGTCGCCCACAACCACGTTAACATCTATACTTGTGAACCCGTGTCTACCGCGCCTAGTAGTCCTCACGGCGAAACACTCGGTAGACTCTATCATGCGCTTCGCTATCTCAGTGGCGACCCTAGCCATGTCATCAAGGTCAGCCCTAGCAACGCCGTGTATCCTGAGTACCTTGTCCGCCTCGACTACCTCGCTCTCAACGAGCTTAGCGTCGGATTCAACATCACTGCAGCCATAAACTAGTACGAGCCCTTTGAATCCCTTAGGAGCTGGGACGGCCTTCAGATGAGGTGCGGCCTCCTCTATCCTAGCAGCTACTATCCTCTCAAATCCAAGGCCTGTTTTGACTAAGAGGCAGGGATCCTTTTGTTTCTTCAAAAAGAGCAGCCCCTCCCGCTAATCAGACGGGCACTTGTTGCCTATGCTCTCTTTAGCTGTAGAGGCGACACCACTACGGCCTTCTCGGGCCCGTTGGGCCCGGGCACCCAGAGGAGCTTGCTCTTCGCTATCTCTACTTTCCTCAACGGGTAGATCTTCCGTGCGCGCTCCTCTATTAGCTGGGCCAGGCTGCCCTCCTGGTCGCTGTACACCATGAGCTGTATGAACTCGTCTAGAGTGCTCTCCTGGGCCTTCTGCGATATTATCTCATGCATAACTTTCCTTATCGCCTTCTTCTGGCTAGTCTTGCACCTGTACCTGGTGAAGGCCATAGCTGTTACCCTGAGGCCGTAGCCGTCTTTGGTCCACACGTTGAATATACCCGTTATCTTGCTGCTCTTCCTCCTAGTTAGGCTCCTGATGTAGTCCCTTAGTAGCTCGTGGCCCTTGAAGCGTGTATACGCTGTGTCGCCCTCCACCTTAACTATCTGGAAGTATAGCTTCACGTGTACATAACTGTAATCGCCTGTTATATCGAATAGGGTTACCTCCATTACCCTGCCGATTAGCTTGTCTGGATCGTCGGCTGGGGTGGTGCCTAGGAAGGCGTTGCCGAATACTGGCGGAGCCACCACTTGGTACCACTTCTTCAGCTTCCACGTGTCCCTTATGCCTCCTCTAGCCATTACTCTGGCACCCTCCCGACCCGGGGGGTTAGACTGGGGGGCCTTATCAAGGTTGCCCGACCGCGTCGCTCGCTGCCTTCAACGCTATAAGGAGGTCGTCTAGCGTGTTTCTAAGGCTAAGGATTCTCCTCGGTTCTCTGCAGTCCTCAACTACCACAGTACACTTTACGGTGCCAGATTGCCAGGTGCAGCTGACTCTAAGCCAGGGAGGCGCGACTACATTGTCTACCTCTACGGCCTCAGCCACGCTCCTGGGAGCCTCTACTTCTATTATTGCCCTGCATTCCTGCCTAGCCAAAGCGTGAGCCCCTCCAGCCTAGCCCTCCTGGTCTCTACGAGCCTCTTCACACTACCATACCCTAGCGAGTCCTCTACTTGGAAAGCGCTAGCCCTTAGCTCGTCCCCCTCGTCAACAACTAGTATGGTATCGCTGGGTGTCTTGCCTGTAGCTTGGAGAGCCCTCCACAGAATGGTCAAGCTGTCTCTCCTTTCCGCATCTACCTCGACTAGCCTAAATGGGAGTTGCGCCTTTAGGCGTCTAGGCTTAGATGCTATCATCAGCTCTGCTAGTCGCGAGGAGAATCTCTCGAGTGACGCCTCTGCGGGGGGATACTCGTTTTCAAGGTCTAGTGCTAGCGCTGCTAGGCCTGGGAGCCCTGCGATGTCGCCGATGTGTATCACTGTGGTCGCGGCTTCGCGCACATCCTGTATGTTGAGGCCCGGATTATCTGCTACGGGGATACCCCCTAGATAGTAGTTTACGGGGTCGACGGGGAGCTGGGAGAAGATCTCTTCGTCTAGTACCTCGAAGAGCCTCTTCAGGTCTTCCTCGTCGAGCGACGAGAGAGCCCGCCCCGCGAGTCCCTGAAGATCCTGTGCTTCAAGAAGCTTGAGGCAGTAATCCTCGTCTCCAGTTATCCCGGGATAGTATGGGTCGCTAGTGACTGAGAGGCTCCTACAAACGCTATACCTGTGGGGTTTGAACGCCTTGAAGCCTGTATAGACCTCTAGGTTCAGGCTCTCCATCGCGGCTAGGGAGTCGATGAAGAGTCGATCAAGGCCGTGGAAGCGGCCGGTACGCTCTACGTAGCGGCTAAGCAGTGAACCCGCTAGGGCTAGCAGCGTTTCATCGCTGGCCCCCACCCTTGATAGCTCGCCTGCTATCATAGCCGCTGCGGCGCTAACGCTGCCCTCGACTTCAACTATGGTGAGGCCCGGTAATGCCTGGCCTCTCACCTCCCCACTGCCTATAGCGACTACTTCATAACCTAGGTCGGCTTGCTTGTAATTAGCCGAGTCGAACCCGAGGAGTAGCGTGGGGGCGAGCACTGGCGGCGGCTTCGTTGTTACAGAGACCGCAACCCTGACGCCGCTCCCCGTGAGCTTAGCTGCGAGGTAGATGGCTGCAGTGACCGGGTCAGGGTTGGGGTAGGCTACTATCCTTAGGTATCCTTCTTTGACGCCCTGCTCCGCTAGCCTGCTAAGAGCCTTCCCAGCGGCCTCGAGGTGCCTGTCTAGCCCCTCTCCGGGTTGCAGCTTGAGCTTCAGCAAGGGGGTCCTCTACCTCTTCACCCTCTCCGCGAACTCTTGGGAGCTTACAATCCTCCTCTCGTGGTAGACCTCTCCAATGAGGGTTGAGCCCCTCAGAACCTTTATGTGGAAGCTTAGCCTGGCGCCGTCTACTGAGACCAGGAGGCCTCTCACAGTGAGTTTACTGCCGACGTGGGCGGGCCTCCGATGCTTTATTAGCGCCTCTACACCCACAGTGGTGTATCCCTCTGCTAGTAGATTATCCATGCATCTCCTCACAGTAGCCTCGGCCATCAAGAGAAGCGAGGGCGTCGAGAGAGTCAATATGCCACGCTCCTTCAGATGCGCGGCGGCATGCTCCTCGCCAACAACCCACTCCTCAACGCACTCGTACCCCGGTAGAGGGGCTGAGCCGCTCCTCCACTCAACGCCCGGCAAGCCTCACACCACTCCAATCTCTACGAGTCCCTCCCTGATAATGGAAACTGCGAAGGCCACCATAATGAGGCTCATGAACTTGCCTATCAAGAGCGCCCCGTGCCTGCCTAGGAGGGACACTATCGATGCACTAGTGAGGAGTATAGGATAAGCCACTGCCAGGTTAACCAGAACGCTGGCCACCGCAACGCCAGCACCGAAGGCATCCTTAATGTATAGGATGGTAGCGACGCTTCCCGGCCCCGCTAGGAGAGGCGTTGCTATAGGAAATATAGCGAGCGACGCTTCATCCCCATCGTCGCCCCTAAAGCCTATTGGCACCTCGAAGAGGTCTGCAGCAGCATAGACCAGGAGCATCAATCCAGCAGCAACCTTGAACTCGCCAGTATCAATACCCAGCACCCCAAACAACAGGGTCCCTACAAAGGCGAATCCCAGTAGGAGAACGCCTGCGCTAATTATAGCCCAAGTGACCACCCTAACTCTTTCATCCCTGCTGAGCCTAGACGTGAGTGAGGCTACGTATGGAGCAGCGCCTACAGGGTCGAGGACGACGAACAGCATTATGAAGCTAGTGAGGAGAGCATCTAACCCAGTCATACTGCAGCGCCACCTAGAAGAGATGCCAGATACCGACAATGGATCTTTAAAACATTAGAAGGCCCCGGCAGAGTCGACAGGGCATCCCGCACGCCTCAATGCATCGACTACGACGGCCTCGAACCTTGAAGCATCGATAAGGCCTACAACGCGCTGCGCCTCCTTACCCCTGACGAAGACTATAACTGTAGGGGTGCCGAGGATAGCAAAGGCGTCACTCATATACGGGTGTCTCTCAAGGTTAACCCTGACGAATGCAGTTTTATCGCTGTACGCCTCAGCAACCTCGAGGAAGATAGGAGTGAAGGCCTTACAGTAGGGGCATGTAGTAGTGTAGAAGAAGGCGACAACCACCTTGCATGACTTCAGGATCTCTCTAAGCTCTGAACCCTCAAGCACGTCATAACCCGGTGGCACCTCTGTTCTGCAACAGGTAGTAGCTTCACGTATCATACTTGCTAGCTTAGCACGTAGGATCTCCCTAAGCTCCTCGTCGACGCCACTCATGAATCGTCACCCTGCGCTCCCTCCTTTAGCTACCCGAGAGGGATGCGGAAACCCTTAATCTCCAGGGTTCCGAGAGTAGCGGTTGCAGGAAACACGTTTGCGAAGAGGAGCAGGAAAGGGCTGGACGCCGCGGGTTTATCGTAGCCGTGTTATACGCAGCCCTCCCTAGATAGCTCTTCCTCTATGAAGTCTTTGACGCCGCTGAGCATGTTTAGGGCTTCTTGTGCCTCTTCTTCAGTGAGGCTGTGCCTCCCGGCGAAGAAGCCCCTCATGGGTCCCCAGCGTGGTATAACGTGGACGTGGAAATGGAATATTACTTGGCCGGCGTCGGAGCCGCTATTAGTCAGTACATTGACTCCGGAAGCTCCAACCTTAGTCCTATAGTACTTTGCTATGGCGCTGGCCACAGCCCATACCTTGCACGCCTTTGAAAGGGGCGTGTCATGGATGCTCTCGTAGTGCTCGTCAGGTACAACTAGCAGGTGCCCCTTGCTTACGGGGAACTTGTCTAGGAACACTGTTACCCCGTGCCCCTTGTACACGATGTACGACTCAGCCTCTCCCTTCACTATCTTACAGAATATGCAGTCACTCAAGGCTCCCCCGCCAGTTGATTACCGGAGACGGCGATCTGAAGCCCTTAAAGCTGCCCCACAGTGCTGGTAAGGCCTGTTTCATGGGTGGAGGCTCGGCGAAGGCAAGGTTTACTCCGGGTTGTATGGATCCCTTGATTTCTCTATTCATGCTGCAACATCCTCTATCCTATAGTAGGTGGGTGTAGAGGGTTTGAGGCCCAAGAGGGTATTGATAATTGACGGCTATAACGACGAGCCCGGGGGCCTCGGTGTTCCGCCGTACATAGATGTGTATCCAAGGTATATTGCGGGTGCTTTATGGCTCGCCGACAAGGGTATCAGAGTTGATTATGTCGACGTTGACAGGTGGAGAGCTAGGCTCGACCAGTGGGTGAAAAAGGCTTCATTGTATGACGTCATAGTCTTTATAGCTGGAGTCGTTGTCCCAGGCCGCTATATAGGGCATCGGCCTGCGGAGCCGGAGGAGCTGCTTCGTTGGGTCCGCATGATTGAAGGCCCGCTCAAGGTTCTCGCCGGGCCTGCTGCTAAATGGGGGCTTGGTGTTAGGGGAGGCGAGATAGCTTATCCTCCCTGGCTTTTCAGGCGTGAGGGTTTCGATATACTTGTTACTGGAGATGTTGAGGAGTACTTTTATGATGTGGCTAGGTTTGGTGTTGAGAGGGCGGAGCCGGGCAGGGTGAGGCAGGATTATAGCCTGGTAGACAAGGTGGCCCCGCTAGGCGCTAGAATAGCGAGGATGCACCCCAGCTGGGGAAGGAACCTGATAGCGGAGATAGAAACGTATAGGGGGTGTGCCCGCTGGGTTACAGGCGGTTGCAGTTTCTGTGTGGAGCCCCTTAGAGGAAGGCCTATACAGCGGAGCCCCGAGGCCATAGCTCGGGAAGTCGAGGCTCTGCACCGAGCGGGTGTGCGCCACTTCAGGCTAGGGAGGCAAGCAGATATACTAGTCTATGGAGCCCGTGGGTTGAACAGCGAGGAATGGCCCCGTCCAGACCCTGAAGCGCTTAGAAGGCTATTCCATGGTGTCCGAACAGCTGCTCCAGGACTAAGGGTGTTGCACATCGACAATGTGAACCCCGGGACAATAGTCAGGTACCCGGTGGAAAGCGCCGAAGCCTTGAAGGTGATAATAGAATACCATACCCCTGGCGACGTCGCGGCAATGGGATTGGAAACAGCGGATCCCAGGGTAGCAAGGATAAACAATCTAAACACAGACCCCGAGGAGGTCCTCCAAGCAATCAGGATTGTAAACAAGATAGGGGCGTCTAAGGGCTGGAACGGAATGCCACATCTACTGCCAGGAATAAACTTCATCCTGGGGCTGCCCGGCGAGACCAGGGAGACTTACAGGCTCAACAAGGAGTTCCTAGAGAGGCTCCTAGAGGAGAAGCTGCTAGTGAGGAGAGTCAATGTAAGAAAGATACTGGTTCTGCCGGTGGCTAGGGCGGCAAGGATGGGCGCCGGAGTCAGGAAGAGGTTGGAGCCGTTAGCCCACAGCTTCACCAGGTGGGTCCGCGACCACTTCGACATGAAGATGCTACAGCTTGTAGTACCAAAAGGCAGTGTACTTAGAGAGTTATGGGTCGAGGAATGCACCCATGGATTATGTTATGCGAGGCAGGTGGGCAGCTACCCCCTCATAGTGGCGCTCCCATGCAAGCTACCCCGGGGGACGCTCATAGATAGAGTACAGGTCACAGGTGTGCATAGCGGTAGAAGCGTGGAAGGCGTCCCGTTACCGCTATCTAGTAGGAGCAGCTTGTCGGCTCTCGAGAAACTCCTGGGTAGAAGCGTGGCCATCGAAGTGAAGAAGGGGTTACTGGAAAAGAGGGGGATTGTAGAGCGTAGGGGCTGGCTCTGCGTACAATGAGGCTATCGTATCTACTCCTGCGCGCTGTTTTTCACTTTGAAGTATAGGATGTCACGTATCGTTCCCTTCCTCTTCTCGGGCGGTGCGAAGACGGGTTCAACTTCTATTCCCGGGGCTATCTCCTCCTCGGATGCTTCGACGTAGTGTATTAATCCTCCTTCGGCGTCGAGGGGCGTTATGTAGGCTATCACCACGGGTTTATCGAGTCTTCTGCTGCTGCTATCCTCTCTTACCACGGTATAGGCTTCTACGATCCAGGGCCCCTTGATCTCCACAGGCTCTCCCATGGCGTGGTCGGGGCAGAAGGTAGTGGGCGGGAAGTAGATTGTATCGCCGCAGCGCGTCCCTATGAGGCGCCCCTCTTTGAGAGCCTTAGCTAGCTCTAGCCCGTGCAGTCCCGGGGTGTATACGTATTTCTCTACCTCCATGCGGCCCGGGTATCTCACCGAGACTCTAGGGTCTTTACCCCACATCGCCATAGAGTCTCACCCCTCTACTACTGGCTCGAAGCATTCAATATCAGTAACGCTGCCCCGCCTCTCCTCGGGTGGCCTCCAACGGGGCCTGACCCGAGCGCCTATAATGCGGCCTGAAACGACGTCGTCCGGCTCTACGTTGCACAGCTTGTGGAAGATGCCTGGGAACTCGTACTCGTCGGGCTTCCCTGTATAGCCGGGAGCGTAGAGTCTTATCACCGCTATTATCTCGGGCTTCTCGAGCCTGGCCCTGAATGTCGATATGTAGCTGACCACGGCGGTGTGAACCTCGCCCTCTCCCGAAAGCTCTACCCACTCAGTTGTCGGCGCCATGCAGTACTCGCAGTACATCCTAGGGGGCACGTACACTCTGCCGCATCTAGGGCACTTCACCCCCAGGATCTTGCCTTCCTTGAGTCCCTGAAGGAACCTGCCCTGTGCTTGGCCGGAGGCGAACTCGTACTTGGCTTCGGGCCTATGCTCTACAAGGCCCGGGAGCTTATACATCTCGTCTCCCTTAAGGTAGGTGCCGGGGAGCTTCACGTCCTTCCCTACCATGCAGTGGATCACCTCCTCCAAGTGGGGGCTAGTTACCTAAAACTATCACGGTGCCGGCCTGCATCAAGTCGCCCCAAGCCTGCGCCACGCCCAGGTGGACCGGCTTCTTCACCTGCCTAGCCCCTGCCTCGTAGCGGAGCTGCCAGAAGAGCTCGGCGACCTTCATTAGCCCGGCTGCTGCTATTGGGTTGCCTACCCCCAGGAGGCCGCCGCTGGGGCTAGTTGGTAGCTCGCCGCTCCTGTCGAACCAGCCTTCCTCTAGTAGCTTGGGCGCCTCGCAGGGCCTGGCAAGCATTAGCCCCTCTATATGGTGTAACTCTTTATAGTCGAAGGGATCGTATGGCTCAGCGACATCAATTTCCTTCCAAGGCCTCTCAATGCCGGCCATCTTATAGGCCATTCGAGCAGCGTAGTTGACGTACCTCGGATAGGCTAGCTCCCTGTTATACCAGTGCGTATTGTCCAGTGTGAAGCCCACGCCTTCAACCCAGACAGGGCTGTCTGTCACTCTCCTAGCAACGTTCTCCCTGGCGAGTACAAGCGCTGCAGCGCCATCGCTTACAGGGCTTATATCTAGGCGCTGCACAGGCCAGACTAGCACCTCGCTCTTCAGCACGTCCTCGACCGTAATCCTAGCTGCTGCCTGCGCTGCTGGGTGATCGAGAGCGTTACGCTTATTCTTGACAGACACTTTGGCTATGGTCTCCTTTTTGACGCCGCACTTATGCATGTATCTGCGCATCTCAAGGGCGAAGATCCAGATCAGGTTGGGCCCTAAGGGCCTCTCCAATATCGGATCCCATATATAGGCGAAGACGCCCTGCGGGTGTGGATGGGCAGGGCTCATCTTCTCCTCAGCCACAGCTAGGACCGTGTCGCAGTGCCCGCTGGCTACGTGCCACCACGCCGCTATAGGCACGAACACGCCGGTGCCGCCACCGACATAGACTCTAACCGTAGGTTTGAACACCCCGCCGGAGCCGTCGGCAAGGTATTCACCCTTCATGTGGACCCCGTCGAAGGCGTCGGGAGCACTCCCTATCACGATACAGTCTATGTCCCTGAGAGTCAAGCCGGCACTCTCCAGTGCCATGCTAGCAGCTTCCCACGCAAGCTCTCTAGGCGTCTCTAGGAGCCTCCTCCTGAAGAGAGTAATGCCAGCGCCTACCACGGCTACTCGATCCTTAACGAATATGTTGGGCTTCATCACGCCTACACCCCCAGAACCGCCACGCTAAATGTGCGAGTTGGGGGGCCACGCCAGGAGGCTACTACCCCCCTCTCTCTACCCTCTTCATAGCCCCCTGCTAGGAGACGCTCGTATACTTCTAACAGTCTGAAGCCCGCGGTCGCCTCTAGGGCCACGCCGGCTGCCAGGCTGCCTCCACTCGGGTTAACAGGGTAGTATCCTCCAGGGTCTAGATCGCCGTCTTCGAGCATCCTAGCCACCTCATCTGGGGAGCCCAGGCCGAGTTCCTCGAGGGCTAGAAGCTCTACGTAGCTGTACCTGTCATCGACCTCAGCGAAGCTTGTGTCAGTATCGATCCTAGATACACCCGCCATGGCTAGGGCCCTCTTAGCAGCTACCCTTAGGCCTGGCATGGCGCCTATAGTGTGCCAGGCCAGCGCGCCGGTACCGGCCTCCGTTATCCATGAGATACCCTCTATCCATACCGGAGTGTCGGTGAAGCGGCGGGCCGCCTCCTCTGATGCAAGCACTGCAACCACAGCGGCGTCGCTAAACGGAGCTATATCAAGTCTCGTCAACGGGTCAACTACAGGCTCCATGGAGAGCACGTCATCCGGGCTCAGGGGGGCTGCATGGCTAGCCCTGGAGTTAGAAAGGCCTGCACGCTTATTCTTCGCCACAACCATGGCAAGATGCTCACGGCCCAGGCGGCTCCTCTGGAGAAACGCTGCGGCGTCAAGCCCGGCTAGGAAGTGCATGTTCGGCGGGTTCAAGGGCCTCAAGTACAGCGGGTCCAACGCCATCTCGAAGATTCCATGCATCGTGGTTATATCGCTAGGCTTTGCATGGCTCTCCACAACAACGACATCGAAATACCCGGTCTTGATCATCATGTATGCCTGCGCTACTCCCTGAAGCATGTCGCCAGCCACAGTTAAGGTAGGCCTCAACACGCCGCCAACAGGCTCGGGCGCGAATTCATCAGTTATCGCAATCCCCTCCCAGTAGTCCTCCTGACATGAAACGAAAGCGTCTACGTCCCGCCTGGGGTCCAGCCCTACGGTCTCGTACGCCCTTGTGGCAGCCTCGAACATCATCTCGCGGAAGCTGAGCTCGTCGACAGAGGACTTGAACCCGTACCAGCCCATGGAAACTATGGCGACGCGGCTAGCCAAAACAATAGCCCCCAAATCACTCTTCTATCATGGCTGTGGAGGCGAAAAAGGGGCGTTGGCCACGAGTAATGAGCCCCTAAGACGGCGCCGCCAGCTAATGTCAATCCTCCTACTAATAGCGGTAATCACAGGCTACACGGCAAGCCTGGTAGGATACCTAGAATACCGGGGATCGATAGGCGTATGCGAGGGGCTGCCCTCCCCAGGCGCCGCCATAGACTGTTCAAGAGTATATAGCCTTCCTCAAGCAGAGATAGCCGGGATCCACCTGAGCGAAGCAGCGGTACCATATTTTGCAGCCCTCTCACTAGCAACCATAGCATTCTATTCAACAAACTCCAGGAAAGCATTAATCCTCACAGCAGCGCTAGCCCTAGCAGGAACCCTAACAATACCCTATCTCGTTTACTTAGAACTCTTCGTGGCGGGGGCTATATGCGCATGGTGCACAGTAATGCACATAGCAATAATAACATGCACACTGTTGGCATATTTATGCCTACGACAATACTCATAGTTATAATCATAATATCACAAACAATAGCAATACAAGCACATTCAATAACACCACAAGTAGAAATAGATGCAGAAATACAAGTAACGAAAGTGATAGACGGAGACACAATAAGAGCAATAGTAAAAAACGTGTACAACAAGCAATACGATTATCTACTAGGCAAAGAAGTAAGAGTACGACTAGCAGACATTAATGCACCAGAAAAAGACACGCCAGAAGGCGAGAAAGCAACAAAAAGACTAAAACAACTCCTCGAAGAAGCCCAACGATACTACATAAACATAGATGACAGGTATGTGACAGACAAATACGGAAGAATAATAGCAATACTATACATAGAAAAAGAAGGAAAACTAGTAAATGTAAATGCAAAACTAGTAGCTGAAGGACACGCAACAATATGGGACCACGAAAACGAATTCAACCCATCAACCTGGACAAAAACAGAAACACCGCTACCATTACAAACCTCGGATCAACCCATTAATACTGCATCAAAAAATAGCTATATACAAACAATACTAGCCGTAGCAGCACTACTAATAGTAGCGCTACTAGTCATAAGCGCAACCAGGAAAACCTAGAAGAAATATAAAAGGAGTGAACCCACCATAAACCCACATTAACATTTAAATATCACAAGTCCCACTAAAGTAGGAATACGGGGCGGCGCCCCGCCACACCCCATCAAGGGGCGCCCCACACCCTCCGAGAGGGAAGACTGGAACCCCACTAAGGCCCCAACGGCCCCACAAAGCCCCGCGGCCATAAGGGAAACCCCCGGGCGCCCAGCCCCCTCAGAGGGCAGCCCGTTCCCCCCCGCGGCTTCCACGGCGTGGGGGGCGCCGTGAGGCCGCGTGCAGCGGGCGAGCCCCGAGGGGGCTCCGCGGAGGGGGTCTACCTTAAGGGCCGCGGGGCATCCATTACCCCTGGGGCCGTTAGGGGCGGCTAGTCTCGCTGGGGATTCCGTCTTCCCTCTCGGGCGTGGGGCGCCCCCGTCTCTGGTGGTGTTGGCGGGGCGCCGCTCTCCCCCCGTGCTTCCAAGCTGTGGAGGTGGGATCCCAGGGGCTTCAGTCTATAGGGGATATGGGGACAATGTTTTATCTATAGTTTCTTTAGTTGTGCCGGGTTTGTTCTCTGCGGTTTTCTACGTTATATTACTTGTTTGAGTATTAGGTCTTTTACGTTTCGATTGCTTATGTACTTGTATATCTTTGAGTTGTGTTAGTTTGGGGTCGGGCGAGGGTACTTTCATCATTGTTCAGTTCTAAAGCGCTTCTTCATCCCCCTTTAGTCTTCGTGTTTAGAATCGTGGTGTTTCTATTATGCTCCAGGCTATGTTTTTTGCTTTTTCGAGTTTTCTTTGATGCTCTTCTAGGAATTTTTCTAGTTTTTCCCAGGCTATTGCTTTGCATTGTCCGCAGAGGAGTTCTCCTGTCCTGCATGCTGTGTAGATTTTGTCTAGTTCTTTGTCGTCTGGTATTAAGTGGTATAGGTCCATGTGGTATACACTGCAGGTTTCTGGTATGCCGCCTAGCCGTTTTTGTTCTTCTGCTGTTGCTCTTCCTCCTGTTAGTGCTTTGAAGAGTTTCTTCTTGGCGGTTTCTGGAGGGTCGGTTAGGAAGATGGTGCTGTCGGGCCTGCTGCTGCTCATTTTCTTTCCGTCTAGTCCCGGCTGTAGTTTGTGGTATGTGCTTGCGGGTCTCTCTAGTTTGATTATTCCATGCATTCTATCCGCTAGGTCTCTTGCGAGTCTTAGGTGCGGGTCTTGGTCTGCTCCTACAGGTACTACTACGTGCTTGTATCCTCCGTATTCTTCTAGTTGTACGTGTAGAATGTCTGCTGCCTGGGTTAGTGCTGCCATTGCCTTTGCGGGGCTCAAATCGCCGTATATTGCTTCCATTTCCGCTGCCGTTACTTTACCGGCGAAGAGCTGTACCAGCCTGTAATATGGCGTGTCCCGGTTAGTCTGGAAGTAGAATTCCGTTTTCTTAGGGTCTAGCCCTAGAGCTATCATGTTCGCGACGTACTCTTCCACTGCTATCCTGAAGCTTTCCTCTCGAGGCATTCTACGAACTATATGGGCCTCTGCATCAGCTAAGGCTACAAAGATCTTGAAGCCGTTACGCTGATAGTAGATTAGCTGATCCACTGTAAGCTTGTGGCCGAAGTGGAAGCGGCCGCTGGGCATGAAGCCTGTGAGAACCGCTACAGGCTCGCCCCGCGCCTTAGCGAGGAGAACCTTATCGAAGTCCCTGTGGCCGAATATTATGCCTCGCCTCATATGAAGGCTGGGCTCCATGCCTGCATGGCGAAGCAGCCTAGCAACCTCTATGAAGGGCCTAATCCCGAACACGCGGAAGAGCCTATTATAATCCTTAATCTCGATGGCGCCCCACGGATCCAGCCTGATGTCCTCGCCGCCAGCCAAACCCTACAACCCCGGAAGCCTCTATCAATCCCTGAACTCAGAGTCTTATCTTAACTCGGAATGGGGGAGGGCCCCCACCCCCAGCTCCCCCGGCTAGCTGCATTAATACTAGCCGGGGGGGCTTCTCCGGTGTTTGTCGGCCGGCGGTGCGCGCCCAGCCCTCATCCTGCCCGCAATTAGCGGGTGTCTACCACTGTTGTCTCCCGTGGATCTTGGGGCTGGGAGGGGAGCGCCGGCCTCCTGGTGCTCACGGGAGTGGGGGCTCCTCTCGAGGGGTTATTCCTCTGTTAGTGGATTAGTGTGGAGGCGTGATAGGGTCTTCTGGGCTCTGCTTGGTTGTTATAAAGTGAGTTGGGGGCTGGGTATGGGTGGCGTAGAGGCTGAGAGGGTTGCTGTTGCCCTGGTGGAGCTTTTGAGGATTTACGCTGCTATGAGGCCTGGCGTTGTTGATATACTGGAGGCCTCGGGGCAGGATAGGTTTAAGGTTAGTGTCAGGAGTCTTCGGCGCGCTGCTGGAAGGCTGGGGCTCTACGGGGTTGACGCCTTAATCGATGCTGCTCTTCGCGATGAAGTGGTTGCTCGGGTTCTCGAGGCTAGGGGTATTCGGGTTGTTGTGGGGGAGAGTGGGGAGGCGTGGGTCGAGGTCCCGAGTAGGATGCTTATAGAGTTCAGGCGGGAAGCTGTGGCGCGAGGGCCTGCGAGCAATGAAGGCTCTGAGGGTGCTGGCCGGGGCTCTAGCAGGCGAGCTACGTTCAAGCTATAAGGTTGCCGGCCACGTTGTTGACTCTCTACGAAGGTGGGGCTGGAGGGTTCAGGGAGCGCCTGGCGTCAAGATGGCTGCCGAGGATCTAGAGGATTATATAGCTGAGGATACAGCTTGGGACGTGACTTTAGCTGTTTACAGCGATAGAGATCTCCCCGTTCATCATCCTAGGCCTCCTAGGTGGAGCGTGGGTGAATCAACCCTCACGCTTGATGGTGAGAGGGTAACTGGCACGCCAGGACCTGCGGCTCCTCACAGTCCTGGGGGATCCGTTGAGGGCGCGGTTCACAGGGCGTCGGGGCCGGGGGAGTTGCTCTACTCTGTTGAAGGTCGTGTAGCAGCGGCTCCGGGCTTTGCAGGCGGGTTATGGTACAGGCTTGCGAGCGAGGGAGGAGCCTCTGGGGTGGTACTCGAGGGGGGCCCCAGGGTTAGCGTGTACGGCCCGCGTATGTCTCCACCTGCGGTCCAGGTAGGCGAGCTACGCGGCGGCTGCAGGGCCTCTATAGAGGTAGATGCAGTCCTCGGCGAGGAGAGAAGCTATCCGGCCGTCATAGCTTGGACCGGGGAGGCCAACGACGTAGGGCCCACGGTACTCGCGTCACTAACAGAGGACACCTTCGGCCCCCCCGCTGAGGAGGCTTTGAAAGCTGCAATAGCCTTTATACATAGACTCGAGAACCTAGACCGTCCATTCAGAGTAATGACGGGTTCCAGAGCTAGCAGCACCTGGGTCTCGTCAGGTAAATGGCTTGCTAAGCTTACAAGCGAGGCTCTAGTACTTTACGATTCAAGGTATCTAGAGTTCACGCCGCCTCCACCAGGCGAAACGGTAGGCCCCTTTCAAGCAGCAATAGTCGAGGCATTAAGGCTTCAAGGCGAGAAGCCCCGCGTAAACCCTCTTTGCCCCGATCCAGACTACTATGTTCTACTCTCCAGAGGAGTAAGGGTCTCATGCCTAGGAGTACCTAGAGGTGCATGGGAGAAGGTCTCTGCAGCCCTAGCAGCTGCCGCCAGGACCGCTCTAGAAGCGGCCGGCCTCGAGGACCAGGTGAACTCTCTGCTCTGGCTTGAACACGGGGAAGGACTACTAGCGAGGGGTGAGGAGGCAGGCTTTCAGCACCTTGCAGCTCTAGTATGGGGTGGAGAGGCTCCAGGCGACCTACACGAGGCTCCTCTTGATGGGGAAAGCCCTGGCCCGGCGCCTAGCGCCTCAGCGCTGCCCGTGGAAGGAGAGGCTCTAGTCGAGGCTGCTGAGGCGCTGTGGAGAGGCTTTCCAGCGAGCCAAGCCCAGGTTATAGTGCCTCTCCAGCTAGTACCGGCGCTTGTAGCCAGAGGATACACCGTACGAAGCTCACTCGCCGTTGCAGAAGCCCTCACAGGCAGGCTAGAATGGCGCTCGCTACTTTCAGGGCTTACGATCGCGGGGCTTCTAGAAGTCTAGCCTGCCTCCCTCCAGGCGATAATCAGTCTATGAGCCGCGGTTGCCCACGCCAGGACAGCGATCGCTACTGTCACCGCTAGTGCGAGTCCCGTGAAGTCTAGGGCTGCAAGTACAAGCGCCACTAGGTATAGTAGAGTCCTCTCGGGGCGCTCAAGCACTCCTCTCCCAGCTAACTCCACTCCGAGAGCCTCGGCCTTAGCCCTAACATACGGTACCACTAAGCTGCCTGTAACCGCAGCTACAACAGCTACAGGATCAACACCTAGTAATAGGAGCGCGGCTGCATACGAACTATCGCTGACCCTGTCGAGCACCGAGTCAAGAAGGGCGCCACGCCTGCTAGACCTACCGGCTACCCGGGCTATCATGCCGTCGATAGCATCCATTGCAGCCCCCAGGCCGGCGAGCAGGGGCACGAATAAGCTGAACCCAGCAGCGGCAGCTA
>JALTZJ010000038.1 GCA_027046245.1 Acidilobaceae archaeon | reverse complement strand
GATCGTTGAAAATAAGCAAGACTAAGAGTATCCCTCCTATCCTGCTCATTGTCGTGTATTATGTTGAAAATAAGCAAGACTAAGAGCTAGTTCGTCCTCGTCTACCTCCTCAATGTACGTTGAAAATAAGCAAGACTAAGAGAGATAGTAAGCTACAACGAGAGGGACTACGAGAGGCTAGAGGAGTATATTAGGGGTCTAGTGCATATTAGACCACCTGGTAGCCCCCTTTGCCTACTCGTGCAGTAAGGGCGGACAGGCTGGTCAGAGAGTACAGGGACGAGGTAGGAAGGGAAGTAGGCAGGCTGATAAGGCTGGCAAAGAAGCTAGGCGTCCCGAGGGAAAAGGCAATAGAGATACTAGCAGACGTGCCATACAGGCTGAGCGTGGAAGAGGCAGAGGCAAGGCTAAGAAGCCTGGTTGGAAATAAGCAAGACTAAGAGATAAGCGTAAAGAAGAAAGCTCCCGAGAGGAGAAGTGTATAGTAGGGGGCGGCGGGTCAGCGTGTCTGCCGCACATCACGGGTCAGCTCGTGTGGGGTTCATCATCCCCGCCGCCCTTGGTATCTGATAGTTGAAAATAAGCAAAACTAAGAGGAACTGCCCTAGGACCTCTGCATCCCGCTCATATACTGAAGATATAGATGAAAATAAGCAAGACTAAGAGCTATACGGGGTGTAACTCTTGCTCTCCACGAGAGAGTGGCGCAAGAACCGGGACCAAGCGGGCGTACTCCTCGGCCTCGTATACAAGACCCCGAAGGGTGAGGCCAGAGAGAGGGCCTGGCGCGTCTACAAGAAGTGGGCCAACGCGGAGATCAGCTACCGTGAGGCTGAGAAGATGCTCAAGAAGCTCGCGGGTTGAAAATAAGCAAGACCAAGAGACAGCGGGAGGCGAAACAAGCGGACATGTATAGTGTGGTACCCGGCTATTGTTTCCCGTTTGCCAGTTGTTCAAGCCTGGAGACAAGTGTTTTCCATATTATTTTATCATTGATCCATTGGTCGACTAGCTTCTCTGCATTCCCTAGGTTCTCTTCCGGGATCTTGACAGCTAGGTCTACTAGTGGCTTGAGCCTCATCCTAGCCTCCACGACTTCCTTCTTGGGCATCCCTTTTCCCTACTCCTAGTTTAGTAATATAGTAAAGAGGCATACTTGAGCCTAGATACAGGTAGGCCGAGAGGAGAGCCCCCAGCTCCCGTCTTATCTCGGGCCAAGCGTATGCTATGGCATGGTGAGGATAGCAGGGTTAGTATTGCCATGTTCGCGGTTACCGTTAGGACCGGATAGTACCCGTATCTCTTGTAGTAGGTGTATAGGTTGAACAGTGGCAGGTCCAGGCCGAGGACCCAATAGACCGCTGCTAGGAACTTCCCCCCAGACGAGGCTGACCATGAAGCTGTAGCGCAGGTCTCCGGTCTTGTGGTGGAAGTAGAGGAAGGCCAGGAGCATGCTCGCTAGCCCGAAGAGTCAGGCCTGCTGGGGGTCCACCATGTCATCCCTCCAAGCTTCCTGGGCTTAGGCCCGGGCCTGGCTACCTTCCCCGCCTTCCGTCTCCGTGCTGTCTGGCGAGCTCCTCTAGCCTTCTTGCGGCCTCTCTTATTGTTATCCTTCCCAGCCTGTAGTCTATCATTACCCCCGCTATCTTCCCGGGTGGTACCCCCGCGCTTGCGGCCTTTATGAGGGCCCTGTCGAGGATTATTCTTCCCGTCTTTCGTGCGTGTTCTAGCCTTATCCTTCTTATCTCTTCCTGTGTTACCATTGCAGGAGCTCCTTCTCCAGTCTATGCATTGCAGGCTCCCGGTTATATCCCTATACTCCGCTATCCACCTGCACAGCTTGGGCTCGCTCGTCACGAAGTACCGGGCCCCGGTGGCCACAGCCATGATATCTCCCTGTTGCCGCTTAAACCCACCCAAGGTAATACTATAAAGGCAGCTGTATGCTAGTCGATGAAGTCGTCTAGGCGCTTGTGTGTCTTCTTTTCCTGCCTCCTCTTGTAGGGGGTTGCTAGTATCCTCTTGATTACCTCCGCTTTTTTCTCGCCCATGCCTGGTATCCTGCTTAGCTCGCTCATGCTAGCCTTACAGAATTCTTCTAAGCTGCCGAACGCTTCCAACACTTTCTCTGCTGTTTTAGGCCCTATGCTTGGGAATGCTTGCACTATGTATAGCTGCCATGCTCTCACATCGTTTGGGCTTATCTTGGGCTTCTTGTGTAGTATTATGCTTCCTCGCATGCCTTCTCTGGCTACCCGCTTGGCTAGGCCTGCTATGTATAGTGCTGTGGAGTTCTCGCTGTCCGTGTAGACTACTCTGGCGTTGTAGTCTATTGTTAGCGCGGCGAGCGCATTGTAGAGTTGTTTCGCCCTTCCAGTCTTGGCGAAGTACCGGGGGCTTCCCTCTACTACATATATTACAATGTCGTAGTGCTCCCCGAGCCTCCTGGCCTGCTCGAAGAGCCTGCCATCGTAGAGGCTCTTTGCAAAGTCGCGCACGCTCTTCCTCTCTATTACTATGTCCTCCGGTATGACATAGTCCCCCATGGAGAGGCTCTTCTTTATGACGCTGACTCCCTCAGCCTCGATCATGCTTGGAATACCAGTCCTATCCTCCCTCACGTCCACATAGACCCGGGGCTTCAATGCTCCACACCGTTACAGGCCCTGCCTATCCTCCCTGGCAGGGTCCGCGCTATCTCACTGGCAGCATCTTCGGGTGCGGGCTTGAAGTGGGGTGCGTGGAGCATTGCCGCAGCCTTGTGCCCCCCTCCCTCGCCACCGTATTTCCCGGCTAGGTAGCTTGCCACCCAGTCTGCTGTTATACCCTTGGCCTGGGCGTTTTTAGAGGCCCTAACAGCGATCCTATAGCCCTCCCTCCTGTCAACTACTACAACTGCTATGTCGCAGCCAACATCTAGCATTGCCCTGGCGACGCTCCCCTCATAGCTTCCTATGTGCGTCACGCAGACTATCAGGTCGCGGCAGGCCCTGTCAGCCTTCATCCTGGAAAGGCCCTTGACCCTAGCAACCCTCTCTCCTAGATCCGGTGTCTTATCCTGCTGTACATCAATTGTGGCCTCTACGGTTATCCCTTCTATTCTGAGGGCTTCTAGCACGTAGAGCGTGAATGTGCCCGGCCTGGCTAGGCGCCTCGTGTCATGCAGAATACCGTGGAGTGCCAGTATTGCTGTGTCCCTATCTATGCTGCAGCACTCCTCAAGTAGCGCCGCTAGGGCGAGCTCCGTGGTGCTGCCAGCGTTGGGATCGTATAATGCGGCATCGGCATTCTCTAGAATATTATTGGTGGAGTGATGGTCTATGACTATCAGTGGTTTGCCCCTTGCTAGGCCTCCTGCATCCCCAAGCTGCGATAGGGAGCCGGAGTCCACTACCACGAGAGCGTCGGAGCCGTGCACGTCCTCAATACTGCACTGGTCAACCCCTAGTCCATGCCTTTCGGCTATGCGCTTTGATGCCTTGCTTAGGCCCTCGGGAAGGAATATGCAGGATCTAATACCCCAGCAGCCCAGTAGCTTTGATGCTAGTACCGCTGAGGCCAGGGCGTCGGGGTCAGCGTTCTTGTGCGCTAGTACCGCTGCCTTCTCCGCTTGCTCTAATACTTCTTTCACACTCTCTAACTGCACGCTCAAACTCTCTAGCAGCTCTTCTAGCTGCTTCCTCAGCCGCTGCCTCAAGCAGCCTCTTCTCGAGTATTCCAGAGGAGGTCCTGACATCTACTACTAGCCTCCTGACGCCCTTGTCATCGTAGTCTACACTTATGATTATGTCATACGAGCCCAGCCTGCCAGCTAGTACCGACTCAACGATCCTCCGGGCCTCCTCCTCGGCCCTCGAAAGTGCGCACGCTACCGGGTCAGCCTGCTCCACCTGCAAGCTTACCTCCAAGAGCCCTCTTTATCTCCTCTTCCAGCCGCCTGAGCTCGCTCGTCAACGACTCCTCCTGACTCTTCACAGCCCTGAGCCTGGT
>JALTZJ010000037.1 GCA_027046245.1 Acidilobaceae archaeon | reverse complement strand
AGACAAACCCCTACAACCAGGACAAAAACTCGGGAAAGTAGAGCCGCTCTTCAAGAGACTACCAGAGGACTTCCTAGAGAAGCTACCCGAGATAATAGAGAAAGCCCGAGAGCGCGCAGAAGAAAGGAGGCCTCCAGTCCTGAAGACCGTTAAAATACCGAGAAGATAGGGAGTAACAGGACAGGCCGAGGCACGATCAGAGCACTTCTCTCCTACCTCTCCTCCAGGGCCTAACCCACCACTAGAGGGCCCACCCACTACAGGAGGGCCCCTCTTGCGGCGTCGTTTAACCCGGTGGTCCTCACCCCAGCCGCTAAAGCGGTGGTCAGCAGCGCCGAACCACACTCACCCGCCTCATCACATGATGGCCGCTTTCGGGGGGCCTCCTGCAGTGGGTGGGCTCTCTCTGGCGGGCTGGCTCACCTTGTGGGCTGGAGGGTCGTTCGAGCCCGGGATAAGATGGTTATATGGGCTTCTGGACTTAGTTCTTTCCTCAGCGTGGTGTTTCAGGTTGAGTGTTGCACTGCCTGGCCCCGGCAGCGAGCACGGATTATACGTTTACGAGGACGGTGTGTGGAGGCTTCTGCGTAGGGAGGGAGATGGATTTTCTCTGGGCGAGTTGGGGGACGGTGTCTATGTCATTTATTTTGATAACACGTTATGTCCTGCTTGTAGAGAGCAGGACTTTCAGATGGTTGAGGTAGTAAAAAGGTTTGGAGGCGATAGTAGGGTAAGGCTTGTTGTGGTACTATGCGACTGGTTTACCCAGATATGTGATAGTGATGCCGCGTCTAAAACCTTCGAGGAATTTCGTGTATCTGCTAGTCCGACGATAGTGATAGCTGCTATTAAAAAGGGGAGAACTGTGTTTAGGGAGGATCTACGAGGCGTCAAGCCAGCTGGCGTGATATTAATGTATCTAGAGAGGGCCATTGACGCCCTCCAGAATCCTGAGAGCTAGCCTAGCAGCGCTTCTGAGGAGCTTTGCTTTCCTCTTCTTCCAGGCACCGCTAGCGAGGCACTCCTTGCATACTCTCCTGACGGGATCTATCTGCATGCTGCATTCGGTGCAGACAAGACGCCGGCATGAATCGCAGCGTGCCACACTCAGCCTCTCACCGCAAACCATGCATAGAGACTCTCTGCACACCGAACAGAGGCCTCCTGCTAAGTGTGGCTTGCAGGCGGGTCTTCCGCACAGCCTGCACAAGCCCGTGGCTGGGGATCCGCAGATATCGCAGCTTCTGACGGTCAATCCCCGGAGGTAGCTACATTACCCCTAGATAGTCTCTTATAGCCTTACTCCTAACCAGGCTCTGATAGAGCCTCCAGATTCTCTCGTCAGTCACTAGCCCGGTATAGAAGCCTTCTTTCTCGAGCTCTTCTCTTACAAGCTTTGGGAACTCTTCTGGGTCGACATAGGCGTAATTGGCCATCCGCTTTATCACCTCTATTATGTCTCGGTTGCTAGGGTATCTCCGCTTACCTTCCCCCTTTGGCTTTATCTCTCGTTCAAGCTCCTTTTCGGCCTCCATTAGATCCTCCAATACATCTTCAGGTATCTCGTCTCTCTCCTCGAAGGGCAAGCCAAGATTCACCCCTTCTATATGACACACTACTCTCCCTGCTCGTCTAGCACAAGAATCCGATACGTGCGGCGTATCCTAATAATTCTCAGGTATACTATAGTTACGATTGTGACGGTAAAGTTTATCTTTGAACCAGAGGCAGTAGGTCTCTTAAAATGGCCCCGTGTGCTAGAGTATGTAACACGGGCCTGTGAGGCGATGCAGGGTTGCTGCTCTCAGAGCAGAAGGTGAGAGTTGATATAGAGTCTGGGAAGGTGCGCGTCCTTGGTAGGACATACGAAGTCGAGCATGTACTGGTGGTGGGGGCCTCACACATAGAGGCAGAAATAGATGGTAATGGTCTAAGGATAATCCTCTACTTCCCCGAGAATCCGGTGGTAGAGGATCAAAGCGATATAGTAAAGATCTCAAGGATGGGTGCAGCATACGAGGTGAACACTAGCGGAGACAACATAAACGTTAAGGAGGAAGCGGGCGAGATAAGTCTGAAGGGTGGCATTGTTTCAATAAAGTTCGAGGCCGACGACGACACAGTAGTAGTGAAGGTACCCCAAAAGGGTAAGATAAGGGCGGCCAAGCTACTCCTCAAGGGAGATGGCAACGTGAGCCTAAACATAATAACCAGGCCTTTCATAGTAGGAATATTAACTGTCAAGAATGCAGCAATAAAGATGGCGAAGGAAGACGACAAGATCGTAGTGAAGACTGTAAATGGTTAGCTATTTCCCACGGGTTCCCCGCCTTCCTTCTTCGTCAACCTCCTATAACCAGTATTTGGTTTTGAAGGATGCCTACTCACACTGAGGCACACAGCGATTCTGGGCATCACGAGGCTTTAACACTAGGATAAAGCGTGTTACTCTAGTAAGCTAGAATTATTTATTAGATAAATTACCCTGCTCCTACCTCGCCTGCCGCCCCCTCAAGGCTACTCCTCTTAAACTTTACGGTCGGTGAGACCCTGTGGAGGCGCCCCAGAATAAGGAAGTGTTTTCCGCTGCCCGCTCTATAGTAATAAGGAGCGTGATAGACCTTGTAGACGAGATACATAGGATAGATGCAAGGCTAGTTAAGCTAGGCGACAGTGAAGAAGAGGTGCTCGAGGAGATACTGTTGACTATTCTAAGGGAGCATTATGAAGACGAGCTCAGAAAGCTGCTCTCGTGGCTAGAGCAGGGCGAGGCAGAGGAGGTAGTAGCCCGCGAGGCCATAGGCGAGGAGGCAGTTGCAAACGTGGCTCCCACCTAGCTTTCCTCCACAACCTCGCTCTTGCACATTAATCTTAATTATCCCTCTTACCCCGATGAATAATAATAGCGATAAAGGGAGTCGAAGGCTTTACGAGCACCTGCTCCATGCCTGTGTCTCCTCGGAGGCGGCGGCACTTAGCTTTATCTAGCTAGGTCTCTGCATGATTATAATTGATAAATTAGTGGTCCTGTCGTAGTACGTGTTTACACCCGGTTAGCTTAATATAGAAGATAATACCAACCCTTTTTATACGGTAGAATGGAGGTGCGACCTGAGATGGTCCAGAAGGTCCTAACTAGGGAGGAGAATGAGGACCTCGTCTCTAGGGTTAGGAAGAGGGTTCTCGAGGAGTTCGAGAAAATGCGTGTAATGCTTGAGGACGATGAGGTAAGTGTATATACGGCCCTAGTAGACGACGACGTAGTAGAGCTTGTATTAATTGCATTAGAAGAAGCAAAACAGCCTATTAGCTGGAGAGACTTTAAAAAGATATTCTCCGGCGTCGTAGGCGAGGACCGGCTAAGGAAGATTCTAAGTAACCTAAAAGCCAAGAATGTTATCGCGGAGCTAACACATACCAGGTACTCGTTGCCAAAGTATGTACCACCCGAGGAGATTCCAAAAGTGAAGAATCCGGGAATAATACCAGTCATAGAGAAGGAGCTAAGAAAGAGAAACGTGAGCATAACAGTTCAGTGATAATATAATAAAATAAAATAATAGAATAAATAGCTTCTCTCCATCACCTATACCAGGATCCACTGGAGGAGCCACTAAGGCTCCTACCCTCTACTCTTTTAATTAATGTACTCTAAGGCTTCATCTATCTGTGGCATCATCGCGGCAACGGCCGCAAGATGCCGGGGGAGGACACCAGGCGTTAATATTCTATTGCATTATTGGGGTGTGCGCAGTTGCCCGTGAAAGCAAGGATTAAGGATAGGATAGGTGATCTGCTGCTCATCGAGACGGAGAGAGGCCAGATTAGTGTTGTGCCGGCTGTTAGCTTGTGTGATTTCCTTAGTAAGGTGAATATTGTTCTAGAGGACCCACTGGTGGAGAAGTGTAGTGGGAGGAGGGCAAGCAAGAGGAGGAAGTAAACCCGTTGTTTGAGATGTTCTTAGAGCGGATAACCTATAAGGGGGCCGAGCGCGTTTTTACATTCCACGTGGCGGGGCGACCTAGCGGGGTAGGGTAGCCTGGCAGCCCGCGGGGCTCATAACCCCGAGGTCGGTGGTTCAAATCCACCCCCCGCTACCAC
>JALTZJ010000036.1 GCA_027046245.1 Acidilobaceae archaeon | reverse complement strand
AGGGGCAGGTCACCGTGTGGGGCGAGACCAGGAAGCTCCCCCAGCCATTCCACGTAATAGCAACAATGAACCCAATAGAAACAACAGGAGTATACCCACTACCAGAAGCACACCTAGACAGGTTCATGGCGAGGGTGCGGGTGGATCCTCCGGTCGAAGAGCAAGTTCTCGCCGATATAGTTGAGGCTGCGAGGCTCAGCGCTGGCGGGGATCTGCCCGTCGAGAGGGTCGCGGGCCCCAGGGACTTCCTCGAGGCCCAGAGGCTCGTGTGGAGCATCAGGGCGGAGAATAATGTCAGGCTCTACGCCGCCAGGCTGGCGCTGGCGCTCTCTAAGCTGCCCGAGGCTAGGTACCCGTTGAGTCCGAGGGCCGTGATAGCTACTGTGCAGCTTGCCAGGAGCCTCGCCGCACTAGACGGGAGGAGCTACGTCACGCCCGACGACGTGAAGGAGGCCGCCCGATACACTCTACCCCATAGAGTCTCCGTGAGGCCTGAGTACAGGGCTCGGGGCATCACAGGGGACGATCTAGTAGCGAGGGTGCTCGACGAGGTAGAGCCTCCTTGAGGGTCGAAGCAACCTGGAGGGCCTGGCTACTCCTAGCCTCGGGCATAGTATCACTCACCCACGGAGTAGCCGTGGGGAGCCCGCTAGAGGCGATGGCCGGCTCCTCAATAATACTACTGCTCTCCGCGATGAACGCCTACGCCAGGGCAGCCGCCAGGCTACTAGCAAGGGCCAGGATCAAGGCTCCGAGGGAGGCCGAGGCGCCTAGAGGAGCAGTAACCCTGCCCCTCAGGATTGAGGAGGCCCCCAGGCTCCCAGGCAGGACCTACGCTAGGCTCCCAGAAGCCTACTGGGGCCTTACTCCAAGGGGCGACGCCGAAGTAGTGGAGGGAGAAGCGCAGCTACCCCTAGCAGCCAGCACCGGGCTCTACCTGATAAGGCAGGTAGAACTGGCAGCCGAGGACCCCCTCGGCCTCTTCCACGGCGTGGCCTCTAGAAGCGTAGAGACGAGGCTCCTAGTGAGGCCTAGAGTACCTGAAGCCCGGAACCAGCTACTAGCAGCGCCACTACCACCAGCTCCGGGGGTGCCAGCACTCCACGGACCCCCAGACCCCCTGGAGATGCTGTGGCTCCGCCCCTACCAGGCAGGCGACGACCCTAGACTAGTGGACTGGAAGGCCTCCGCCAGGACAGGCTCCCTTGTAGCGAGAGAGCCGGGCAAGAGCCTCGACGCATCGCGAATGGCGCTGCTACTCGAGGCCTCAGAGGACTCCCGCACAGGCGAGCCAGGCAGCATGGGCCACGACCTGGTATTCGAGGCTGCAGCCGCCATACTGGCATCACTACCTCCAGGCGAGCCCGGCCCCAGGGTAGCTGTCTACAACGGGGCATGCACCCTGCTCCCGGGCTCGACCGCCTGGGAAACCCTGTCAAGCCTACTAGCAGCCGCGCCAAGGCTAGCCTCAGCAGCCCAGCCCTACGACGCCCACGGCCATGCTAGGTGCGCAGAGAGGGCCTCACAAACCACAGCAGCCCTACTGAGCCTCCACCCGCCTGTAAGCCTACTAGAAGCCGATCTCGAGCTACTTTCAACAGCCGCCCCGAGAGTGGTGGCAGCAGCTATACACGACAACCCCGACACAGCAGCGCTTGAGACATTAGAAGCCTCAAGGAGGGGCTCACCTGTAGAGATCGCCTGGGCAACCCCCGAGACGGCCCCGCTACTACTCAACAAAGCCTGGAAACAGGAACCCTAGCTTTCGCCAGCAGCGGGTAAGCAGCGGCTGTACATGGGGGTCGAGGTGTGGCGGCGCGTCGCATGCAAACCGGGATACAGGAGGCGCTCATAGCGGGTCTAGGCGTGTTACTAGCAGCTACCATCCCACTGCTACCTCCGCCTCTAGGGATGGCAGCTGCCCTAGCTGCAGGCATGCTAGCGGGCCCCGTGGGGGTCGCCGCTTCCAGCATTGCAGCAGTAGCATCGCCGGGTCCCCACCCGCTCGCGGCCCTCCTAGGCTACTCGGCCCGTAGGGGCCCGTGGGGCGTTGCGGCGGCGCTTCTAGCGGCGGGGCTAGCTGCGGTCACAGCTGGCGCGAGCCTGGCTGCGACGAACTGGAAGGGGGCCCTGACGGTGCTTACCCTCGCTGCTGTACTGGCAATCTCCGCGTACGGAAAGCCGTTAGAGCCCGCGAGGCTCCCGAGCCTCACGCCTAGAAGGATAATATACCTGGGGGGAGCAGTACTTGCCGCCGCTGCAGCGGCAGTAGCCTACACCGCCTGGGGGCTACCAGCAGGCGTCATTGCTGCAGCGGCACTACTCTACGCTGCTATGAGCGGCCCTAACCACCTAGTCTACGCGGCGCTGGCCCTGCTACTACTTGAGGCTTGGCTAGAGCCCCAGGCTGTTGCAGCGCTTGAGGCAAGCATAGAGACGGCGCTAGACTGAGGAGGAGAGGGGGAGGCTAGCAGTTAATTTCTGACTTTACGCTAGTATTATTGGTTGCGCGCGTAGAGAGAGGGGTGATTGCCTGCGTTGTCCTCGGAGCAGGGAGCGGTAAGGAAGATGTTCGTGGGTGAGGCCCGCATAGGCAGGGCCATGAAGGAGTTTATGCAGTTCACCCTGAAGCCGGAGGACTTCACTAGCCCGGTAGCGCTGCAGATGGCACTGGCAAGGATATATGAGGGCATGATGAAGATGATACAAGAGGGCGGCCCCAAGCCCACCTTCATAGCAGAGGTGCGCTTCACCGACGACATGGGGCGACCAGTAGTGATAGCCGTGGATCTTGGAAGCGAGACGCCGCCGTTCAGCAGCGACAAGGTAAAGGCTAGGGTAGTGATAGAGTTCTACGAGGAGGAGTGAAATAACTGAAAGAGCATAGGAGTCGGGGTTGCCCGCTGCAACCTCTAAGTCCCTCCCGGGCCCAATAGCTATATAGTCTGGGTAGATAAGACTGGAGGCTCTACTTACTTCTTTCTTCTGCCTCTTCTGCCCCTGCTTCTCTCCCTCCTCCTCGCCTCGGTAGCCTGATTAGCCTGGTTCTCGACGTCAGCTACCTCCTCTACATAGACGCCTACTCCTAGTAGTCTCCGCATGACCTCGTCTAGGAACTTGACGTGCGCGCCTCCCTGGCCTATCATTGGCCCCATATACCTGCTTGGCACCCTGATCCTAAGCTGTGGCCCGGCGAAGTCGAAGTCTACCACGTGCCTGTGGATCCAGCTGACGGGGTGGATAGCTCTTATTATCTCCTTGAGGTCTAGGGTCAGTTCTATCGCTCTTATCTTTAGTTCAGTGTCCTCCTCTATCTTCTCTATGCGCTCCCCGTTCCTACCTATAAACCTGCCTAGGTGGCCCTCCTTTACTATAACTAGAGCGTCGGGTACGTGCTCGCTCTCTATGTCCCAATGTCTAGCGGGCTCGGTGAGGTCAACCACGGTTATTATGTCTGCGTCGGGGGCGAAGATCCTGGCGCTATCTAGCACTCTCTTCTCAATGTCGTTCAACTCCCGCTTCCTCATTATCAGCTCCATGAGCAGCCTGACGCCCCTCTTGGCGCCGGGCCTCACTATGTCCTTGATCCCTAGATCCACGATCTCGGCGGTGGGCTCGTTACCTAGTATCTCTCTAGCCATGCTGGCGCCGTCTCTGCCCGGCTCGTGCGTTCTCTGGAAGACGGGGTCCCCTATTATCACTAGCTTGCTATCCCTGCCCAGCCTCGTTATTATCTCCACTATGGTCTCCGGGGGCACGCTCTGCGAGTCATCAACTATTATAATGCTGTTATCGAATGTGCGGCCCCTGAGGAAGTGGGGGTCAGACAGTAGCAGCTTCTCGCTCTTCAGAACCTCCGCGACCGCCTCCTCCGGGAACAGGCCCTGCAGTATATCTATCAGGTACTCCGCCGCCAGCCTCCTATACATCTCCGGGTCACTCAGCACTGTTACTTCCTTACCGCTTACAACGTCTATAACGGGCCTCGTGAGAACTACCCGCTTATACCTGCCCTCCGCTACCATGCTGAAGCTATAGACAATGCTGAAGAGGCTCTTACCGGTACCCGTGGGGCCAAAGACGCCGACTAAATCCTTATCGCTCTGCAGCGCCTTCTTCAACGCCTCCTGGCCGGGGCTCTTAGGCTCTAAAGCCTCGAATGCCCCCTTAAAGTCGTCTATAACCATAGTTGAACCCCCCTTCCCCCCTCCAACGTGAACCGATAGAACCTATAACCATGGGATCCCGAGGCGCATTGTCTCCCAGCTTAGCGTCCTAGCCCTCCCCCCGAGTGGGGCCTATCTTCTCCAGGAGTGCATAGTAGAAGCCCGTGGTACCGTGGCGGTGGGGCCAGGCCCTTATGGTTCCTGGGAGGAGGGGGCTCTCATCGTAGGGCCCCCTGAGGGGTACCAGCCTCACGGGGAAACGCTCAAGCGCCCATCTCACGACGTCCTCCCCCTCCTCAGCTAGGGCGCTGCAGACCGTGTAGAGGAGGCGCCCGCCAGGCTTGAGTATCCTCACGGCGGCCTCCATGAACCTCTTCTGCTGCTCCGCTAGCTCCTCTATCTTGCCCCTCCTCACCCTCCATCTTGCATCTACGTTCTTGTGGAGCCCCCCTGTCGTGCTGCATGGCGGGTCCAGCAGCACCCGGTCCACACTGTTCTCTCCTAGGAGGTGATGGGCCCTCGTCGAGTCGTGGGCCACCACCGCTATGCTGGGCCTCGTGCCCGTCGCCTCGGCCAGCCACTTGAGTCTTTCAAGCCTGTCCCAGTACACGTCGAACGCTAGTATCCTGGCAGAGTTCCTGGTTAGCTCTGCTATGTGCGTAGTCTTCCCGCCGGGGGCGGCGCAGAGATCTGCAATTACCTCGCCTGGTCTAGGGTCTAGTAGTATGGCTGCGGCGGCGCTACTCTCATCCTGGGGCACAACTTTCCCCTCCTTGAGGAGCCTTTGGAGGGTTGCGTTGAAGGCCCCCCGGTAGCGTATGACTCCCGGGACCCTCTCGCTGGGCCAGGCTTCTAGCCCGCTGCTCCTGAGGAGCCTTAGCACCTCGTCTACGTCTGCTTTCAGGGTGTTCACTCTGAGGCCTAGCACGGGCGGCCTATTCAGGCTTTCCAGGAACGACTCTACCTCGCTCTCTGGTAGCACTCTGCGCAGCATCGTGATGAAGTCTGGAGGTACTAGGTAGCGGAGCATCAACTCCTCTTCAAGACTCGAGGGCCTCCAGGGGTGATCCCAGAGCCTATCTAGGACCTTGTGTACCTTCCTAGCCTCCCTCCAGCCCAGCCTAGAGGCCAGATAGCGTAGCCCGTGCCTGACCAGTGCGGAGGCCAGCCGCTTATCCCGCACTTCATCGAACTGGGCGAGAAACGCTGCAAGCCTCAGGGACTGCCTTAGAAGCGGGGGATACCCCTCGACCTCTTCAACGTTGACTCCTAAAGCGTGGGCTGCAGCCCGGTCAAGCACGCCAGCCATCCTCTGTATCTTATAGATTATAGCTGTGAATACCCTGTCGAGCTCGCTCCCGAGGAGCCCGTAGCGGCGGAACACCTCCCTTTTAGCCACCTGGCTGGGCTTCCTGACCTCCCCCGCCTCTAGGGCCTCCAGCAGCGCCTTCACCGCTTCCTCGCTATACTCAAGCCTCCTCCTACCCCTAGCGCCCGAGCCTGCTCTAGCCAATACGGTGCCGCCCTCAAATGGTCCACTATTAGACTGCCGAAGGAGGCCATCGGAGGGGATGAGCGTTTGCGTCTAGCTAGGAGAAGCCTAGTCTAACCCTTAAAGGGCTGGGGGGATCAGGGCTTGTAGAGTAGCAGCTCAATGCCCAGGCCGAGGAGGACTAGGCCGCTCGCGAAGGCTAGTGCAGCCGAGGAAACGCTCCCCGTGTATGCCAGCACGGCGCTTCCAGCCAGCAGCGAGAAGCCGGCTAGTATAGTGAAGGCCGCCATAATGGAGGCGTTCTCGCCGTAGGCCGCGTACTCCCTAACCACATCCTTCAGAGAGCTAGTGCCGGCGTTAGCCAAGACTATACCCGCGAACGTGGAGATGAGGCCCTCAAGGAGCAGCCCAGTATAGGTTAGATAGACCCCTGCTATAGTCAAGGCGACGCCTCCGGCGAGTACTAGGCGCGGGGTCAGCCTCTTCGCCAGCTGCTCTCTCGGCAACGTCCATAGCCCTCCCGCCGCCCATTCCTCCCCCAGGAGGGGGGCCCTAGGGGCCGCTGTATGTGCGTTAACAGCGTTAAGGGTTATAAGGGGGGTCGGGTGGTATGCGCTGTAGCGTTCCAATCGTCGCCGCCCCGGGTTAGGGTTCGGTGGTTCGGGGGGGTGGTGTCTGGAGTGCCTCTACTGAGGGGCCCCCTAGATAGGGGGAAGGCGGCTCTGCTGGTTAGGGCTGCTGGTGTGGGGGTTGCCCTGCTATCCGTGGCATCGGGCTCTATGGGGGCTCTCGTCTCCCTGGGGCTCCCCTGGCCCTATAGCCTAGGGGCGCCGGCTAGCCTCTTGCTAGCCGTTGGGGGAGTAGCGGCTGCTCTTCGCTGGCTCCGGGGAAGGCTGCGCCTGCTCAGTGTTCTCCCGGGGAGGTGCCGGGCTCTGCATATGCATAGGCCGCTACGGGAGGTTACGTGCTTCGAAGGAGGCACCCTTTACTGCGTGGATCTGGCTAGCGGCGCCGCCTACAGGGTCAGAGTGCGCCGGGGGCCCTTGGAGACCCGGCGGGTATCCCCCTTGGACCCTGTGCCCTACTACTGCGTCGCCCTCCTCAGGGGCAAGCTAGGCGGGGACGGCTCCATGGAGGGCTTATTAGAGGTGTTCTGGGAGCCTGGAGGGGTTATTGCCGTTGTGGAGGGTAGGGCTGAGCCGCTGCGCTACGAGTAGGGGCACGACTTAGATGCATGCCTGGCTATGTATGTAGCTGCTGCAGCCCCGAGCACCATGGCCGACGCCGCCGCGCTCAGCCTCTCAGCCCCCGCCTCGACTACTCGGAGCCCTAGAGCCTCGCCTGTATACACGGGCTGAGGCCCCTCCTGGGGCGCTCCCAGGTACTCCACAGTCACAGGCTCCTCCCGATAGCTCCAGCTTAGCGGGTAGAGGGAGGCCTCGTTGGTCCTCGACACGACTCCGGCATCCTCTAGGGGCGCGTAGCCCAGGCTCTCCACGGCTACTGCCGCAGAGCCGACTCCGACGAGTATCTCGCTGAAGCCCGCCACCCCCTCCCCAGCGAAGGCGCCCCTATAGATCATGGGGGCATACGGGTAGTATCGGTGGGCAGCGCCGCCTCCAGGAGAAGATAGCTCTACGAGGAGCGGCACCTGGCCCTCAACCCTCACTACGGCTAGAGGCCTCTGGCCGCCGCTCACCGCTTCAATCTCCTCATAGGAGCCTGCATCTATTGCTACAGCCTCGCCTGAGAGCCACGCGACCACGCCATCATCGCCTAGGGAGCCGTAGAGGGCTAGCCCCCAGGGGGTAGCTGAGGCCCCTACAATACTCCACTCGCCCCGGGAAGGAGTAAGGGCTATTGGTTCACTGCTCCAGAGGAGGGCGCCGCTGCCTAGGGCTAGGATGGGCGCGCCAACGCTTACATAAACATATCCAGGCCTCCTCTCCAGCAGGTCCTCCGCCCCCCTAACGAGCCATAGACCCTCCAAGCTGAGAACCGTGAGTCTAGGGCCCAGGCTGGAGGCCGCTAGGGGGCCCTCGCCTGTGCATACAAGGGCCACCGGGGTCCCCGGGGTTTCCACGGCGTTCCACGAGCCCTCCGGGCCTAGGACTGCTAGTAGCATGTAGGGGCCGTGAGACCCTGTCACGGCCAGGTACCCGCTCCAGCTGCAGGCGGCCCTCGCGACGACACCTTCAAGAACGAGCGCTTCACCGTTCACTGATACCAGGGTGGAGGAGCCCTTCACCGCGACTAGAGAATAGCCATCCCAGTAGACTATTGACACGTCATCCGGTGCTATAGCGGCCTTAACGCCTGGAGGCACGGGGGCAAGATAGGCCCCAGCTATTAATGCTAGATACATGAAGCCCAGCACAGCCGGCAGCAGCCTACACTCGCGCCTCAACCCCAAAAGAGGGACACCCCTCCTCCAGGCTTGGCCCCCCAGAGGAAGGAGCTTCACGCATTAATATCGGCGCAGTCCTCTCGAGGCCCTAGTCTTTACTTTAGGCGAGGGCGAAGGCGGCTGCGAGGAGCACGAGCACGCCCACTAGGTCTGCGATCGCCGTTACCAGGGGCACGACGCTCCTATCAGGGTCGATGCTAGCCCTGCTGCTAGCCTTCACGAGGGCGGCGCCTAGGAGGGCCGAGGCTAGGGCTGTGATGGGTGTAGCTAGTGGAGCTGCTAGGAGCGGCGTAGCAAGGCTCCCCGGGGACGCCAGGGCGCCAGCCACCCCTATTATGACGCCGCTGGGGATAGTGCTAGCGGCGGCCTTCACGGCTTCCCTGAGGGGCTGTACAGCCTCCGGGCCTGATAGCAGCGCTATGCTACTGCTCCTCGCAGCGCTGCTGGCGGCAGCGCCGCCGGCCGCCTTGAGGATAGAGGGAGCCACGTGGAGGAGGCTGGCTGCTGAGAGGAGCTGGTAGCCTGCCCCCAGCAGCCTGCCCGTCAGAGCCTCCAACGCTAATACTCCGAGGGCTGCAGTGCTGAGCCCTGCGGGGCTGTAGTGGAGCCTTCTAAGGGCTAGGAGTAGGGTTAGGCCCGTCCAGAGGGCTAGAAGCCATGCAGCCCCGCTGCCGGGGGAGCCGGAGAATGCTATGAGGCCTCCGAGCACGGCTAGATCCACTATGCTGGTGGCCGCTGAGGGTGCAATGTTATCTAGGTTCACTGGGAGGCGCGGGGCTCGGGCTGCCAGTGCTAGGAGAGGGGCCACGCTGGCGACTCCCGCGAGGGCAGCGAGCGCCGCTGCAGGGGCCCACTCAGGCCAGCTACTCCAGCCCCATAGCGCTAGGGGAGCCGCCGTCGCGGCGGCTATGAGGCCCGCCGCTAAGAGTCCGGAGGCCTCGAGAAGGGCCTCCCTAGATCCCCAGGAGCCTAGCAGGCTCAACCCTGTGGCCCTGCTTAGGGAGGCGACTGCTGAGGCTCCTACCAGCGCTGCTAGGGGAGGGTAGAGGGCTACCGCCTCGGCTCCCAGGATCCCCAGTGTTTGGGCCCAGGAGAGGAGTAGCATTAGTGTTAGCCCGGCTGCGTGGCCCGCCAGCAGGCCGGCCATGGTCTCTGCTACGTCTCTGGCGTGGCTCTGCAAGGCCTAGTCTACACCCAGATCCTCCCCCTGCCTACCTCGCGGTAGCCCTCGTCTAGCTTCATCCTCCCGAAGACCACCCTGGTGACGGGGCCCTGGTAGCGGGTGGCAAAGCGCGCTTCCAAGGTCTCGGGGTCAACCTCTAGTAGTAGGGCTGGGTGCTCAGTGCCGTCGGGCCCTGCGAGGGCTGCTAGAACCCTGCGCATGCCGCCTCTGGTGACTAGCAGTACCTCCATGCCCTGAAGCCTCTTATGCACACCCTTCAACACGGCCTGATCTACCACTTCCTCCTCTGCGTCTAGCACGGCGCAGACCCCGCCGGGGAACCTGGTTAGCCTCAAGACCCTCAGCCCCGTTGCCGACTCTATAGCGTTCTTAACCCTCTCATCGCCCAGGGGCGGCGCCCCCAAGCAGCTACCCTGCACCTTTACCTCGCTGAGCTTCAAAACCCTCACGGGCCCGTCAAGGAACCTCTTGTAATTCTCGGTGCGGAGCCTCCTCCTCTCCTCGGGGCCCCTGGAGGCCAGCACCTCAGGACTCCTTACGTAGCGTACCTCTGCATCTACACTCCTCTCCATGAACTCGTATAGCTCGGGATCACCTATAACGACGACATGGCTAGCCCCAAGTATCCTAGCCATGTCCACCTTCACCTCTAGCGCCGCCCACCCAGAGACCCACCCGTCAGTATCGACAACCACGACGCCGGCGCCGCGAGCCCTCGCCTCCAAGACGAGAGAGTGAACACCGCTTAGCAACCTCCCAGCAACGGGGCCCGGCTCTATGCTGCCGACGAACCTCATACTAACAGGCTCCACACGGCGAAGCCACATGACCCAGCTATCCGGCAACCCTAAAGCCACGAACCCCGGAGGCCCTATGTCAGCCTGGCCCACATCAGCATCAACAATAGCAGGGGGCAGCCCGCGGCGGAGGCTACGATTGGCTAGAACAGCGGAGAAACTAGTCTTACCGCTATCAACAGGCCCAACCACCATAACCCTGCACTCGTCACCACACGAATCCAGGATAGAATCGGCAACGTCAACCCACTCATCGTAAGGCTCCTCCCCCGGCCTAGGAGCCTCAAGTCTAGCACTACCCCCAAGCCAAAGCCTAACCCTGCTAGGCCTCAACGCCTTCAACAAGTAACTCCTCAAACTGTCAACCTCAACCTCCTCGCCAACGCCGAGCTCGGCACCCAGAACACTCACTAAACCCTCCTCGACCCTCACCCTAGCAGGCCCAAACACCCTAACAGACTCTCCCTCACCAAGCTCAAGCACGACACCAGGCAATACTCACCAGCCCCCCTAATAACGCAAACCCTTCAACCCCCAAAACCCAAAAACAAGGCCTATCAGGGGATGAAGAGCTGGGCCCAAAACCGCGAGCCCCACAACAACAGTAGGGGCGATGCGGAGCGTTTTCGCGCACAGACCCCTACCTAGAATCATCGCTAGAAATGTACAGGGGATCGCGGAGCGTGTAACCATAATAATAACCCTTGCGCTAAACAACTGTGAAGCGAGATTAAATCATAGAATAAAACTATATTGTATAGATGCTAGAAGGTAAGTGGTGGCAACATGGTATCCTCCTTGATGATGACGGAGAAGGGAGACCGTGGCCAGGAGCGTAGACCCTATAGGGTCTTCTTCTATGGCAGCATGCTCAACCCCGAGGATTTGAGGGATCTAGGTATAAACGTAGATGCCTGCGAGCCCGCCTACATAGAGGGGTATCGGGTAGTCTTTGATAAGGCTAGCGTGTGGAGATGTGCGGCAGCTAATTTAGAGTCATGTAAGGGCTGCAGGACTACGGGCATAGTATGTAGAGTTGATTACAACACTTTGGTGGGCATAGACGGGCGTGAGAAGGGCTATACTAGGGTAATAGTAGAGTATACCACGTTCACGGGCTTCAAGGGCAAGGCATACACCTACATAAGTAGCCGTAGACTCGACTCCTGGGAGGTAGACAAGTGTTTTAGTGAATGTGACGAGCACGGCTATGAGGATTGCAGGCTGGGGAAGTACGTGAAGACTATAGCGAAAGGGGTGAGGTACTGGGAGGGGAAGGCTCCCGGTTTCAAGGAGGAGTACCTGAAGAGCGTCAGGAGCGGCGGGCTGCATGAGAGGATAGAGAGGCTCTTTGCTTCCGCTGTTGAGGAGCCTGTTTAGATTTAGCTTGAAGCCTGAGTGTTTTCCCCGTAGGGCCAGGATTCTCGGTTTTAAAGTTTATAATACTTGTTAATGCTTTTCAGGTTTATACTTTAAATGTTTGTATATACTAATGAGTGTTTTTATAGTGGGCTTGTTGATAGGTTCTCGTTTCCGCCTAATAACTTGGTTAAGACGGTTTTTAGATAGGCGAGTGTTACACTGGTGTTTTCTCCTTTGGAAGGGGACGGTGGGGGCCTAATAGAAGTAACTATGAGGGTTAATGGCCGAGAGGTTAAGGCGAGGGTCCCCCCGCGGATGCTTCTTGTCCACTTTTTGAGAGACGTGCTTGGCCTCACCGGCACCCATGTAGGCTGTGATACTAGTAATTGCGGGGCCTGCACGGTTATTATGAATGGTAAGGCGGTGAAGAGTTGTACTGTCTACGTGTTCATGGCTGACGGGGCTGATATACTCACCGTTGAGGGCCTCTCTGAGGACGGGAAGCTGCACCCTATCCAGGAGGCGTTCTGGGATAACCATGGATTGCAGTGTGGCTTCTGCACCCCCGGCATGGTCATGACTCTCTACGACTTCCTGGGCAGGAATCCTGATCCCACGGAGGAGGAGGTCCGCGAGGCTATCGAGGGTAACCTGTGCAGGTGTACCGGTTACGTGAACATAGTGCGCTCCGCCCTTGATGCAGCTCAGCGCATGAAGGGTGGCGGGGGTGGTTGAGTAGTGGCGGGTGAGAGGAGGTATATAGGTAGGAGGATTAAGAGGAAGGAGGACCTAAGGCTCCTCACAGGCAGGGGCCTCTACGTGGACGATATTCACCTGCCAGGCATGGTTTACGCTGCCTTCCTGAGGTCGGCCTACGCCCACGCCAGGATCAAGTCCATTGACACGTCTAGGGCGGAGAAGCTGCCGGGAGTCCTGGGGGTATTCACGGGCGAGTACTTCAAGGACAAGGTAGCCCCTCTGATGACTGCATGGGCGTTGACTAACGCTGACTTGAAGCCTATCAAGTGGCCGGTGGTGGCGTATGAGAAGACGCGCTTCACCGGCGACATAGTAGCGGTGGTAGTGGCGGAGGACCCCTACACCGCCTACGACGCCCTAGAGGCGATAGAGGTCGAGTACGAGCCGCTCCCAGTAGTAGTCGACGTCGAGGAGGCCGTGAAGCCAGGCGCCCCCCAGATACACGATGAAGCCCCGGGGAACGTGGCGTTCCACTGGAAGTTCCGCGGGGGCAGGGACTTCGAGGAGGTGGCTGCCGAGGCAGATCTAGTGGTTAAGAAGAGGCTGATCAACCAGAGACTCATTCCGGCCGCGATGGAGCCTAGAGCTGCTGTAGCGAGTTACAATCCGGGCACTGAGGAGCTGACAGTCTGGGTCACCTCCCAGAACCCGCACGTGCACAGGCTGATAATGGCTGGGTCCCTGGGGATACCGGAGCACAAGCTCAGGGTCATAGCTCCCGATGTGGGCGGCGGCTTCGGCAGCAAGATCCAGGTCTATCCTGGGGAGGTTATCGTTGCGAGGCTGGCCATGGATCTCGGGAGGCCCGTTAAGTGGGTCGAGACTAGGAGGGAGAACTTCCTGGGCACCATTCACGGCAGGGACCACGTCGACTATGTCGAGGTCGCGGCTAAGAAGACGGGCGAGGTGCTGGGTGTAAGGGTGAGGACTCTAGCTAACATGGGCGCCTATCTTGGCACCGCCGCTCCAGGAGTGCCCACTATTCTATTCGGCCTCATGCTAGCCGGCCCGTACAAGATAAAGTCTGTAGACGTCGAGGTCAAGGGGGTGCTGACTAACACGACGCCGGTGGATGCGTACCGCGGTGCTGGCAGGCCCGAGGCTACGTATATACTTGAGAGGATGCTCGACGTGCTGGCCCGCAGGCTGGGCATGGACCCTGCAGACGTGAGAAGGGTGAACATGATAGAGGAGGCGCCGTACGAGGCCGTCACTGGACTCCTCTACGACAGCGGCAAGTACAGGGAGGTCTTCGAGAAAGCGTTGAAGCTCGCAGAGTACTACAGGTGGAGGGAGGTACAGAGCGAGGAGAGGAAGAGGGGCAGGCTGATAGGCGTTGGGATAGCAAGCTACATTGAGATGAGCGGCCTAGCACCCTCGAGGATAGCCAGGGCCACCGGCTTCGGCCTCGGCCTCTGGGAGAGTGTGCTGATAAGGGTGCACCCCACAGGTAAGGTGAGCGTCTACACGGGCTCCCACCCGCACGGGCAGGGCGAGGAGACCTCGTTCGCCCAGATAGTGGCGGACGCCCTCGGGGTCTCTATAGACGACGTAGAGGTGGTGCATGGAGACACGGAACAGACGCCCTTCGGCATGGGAACCTACGGTAGCAGGACCACCCCTGTGGGAGGATCTGCAGTGTACAAGGCGGCGGTTAGGATAAGGGAGAAGGCCCGCAAGATCGCAGCGGCCCTACTAGAGGCTAGAGAGGAGGATATAGAGTTCTCTGAGGGCCGCTTCTACGTGAAGGGCAGCCCCGAGAAGAGCGTGACGTTCCAGGACGTCGCCCTGGCGGCGTACACCGCAGAGAAGCTGCCGCCCGACCTAGAGCCCGGCCTGGAGGCCGTAGTCTTCTACGACCCAGAGAACTTCACCTTCCCCTATGGAACCCACGTGGCAGTAGTAGAGGTCGACCCGGCTACATTCAAGGTAAAGATACTAAAGTACCTGGCCGTCGACGACGCTGGAGTCATAATAAACCCGCTGCTAGCCGAGGGCCAGGTGCACGGCGGCGTGGTGCAAGGCATAGCCCAGGCACTCTACGAGTACGCGGTATACGATGAGAGCGGAAACCTATTGACGGCCGGGTTCAACGACTACATGATACCGACAGCCCTAGACGTGCCCGACGTGGAGTCGCACTTCGTCGAGACCCCGGCGCCCCACAACCCGATAGGAGCGAAGGGCATAGGAGAGACGGGCACAATAGCTGCTACACCCGCAGTGGTAAACGCCGTGCTAGACGCCCTAGCGCATCTAGGCGTGGAGCACATAGACATGCCTCTAACACCATACAACATCTGGAAGGCCCTCAAGGAATCAGGGGTTTTAGCCAAGCTAGGAAAGGGGAGGTAGGGCTGTGTAACCCCATGCGAATATGGAGTGGGGGGTGGATCAGGCGGTGTACCCGGCTAGCTTCCAGGTATTCATCCCGGCCTCCCTCGAGGAGGCCCTAGAGCTGCTGGCTAAGTACGGCGAGGAAGCGAAGGTGCTGGCAGGGGGCCACAGCCTCATCCCCCTCATGAGGCTCCGACTGGCTAAGCCCAAGTACGTAATCTACCTAGGCAAGGTGCCGGGCCTCTCATACATAAGGGAGGAGAACGGCACAATAAGGATAGGAGCGATGACTACCCACGGCGAGATAGCGGCCTCTAGCCTCCTCAAGGCGAGGAACCCTCTGCTCAGTGAGACTGCCTCCAGGATAGGCGACCTACAGGTTAGGAACATGGGCACGATAGGCGGTAGCATAGCCCACGCAGACCCCGCAGCAGACTACCCGGCAGCCCTACAAGCGCTGGAGGCGCAGCTAGTAGTGAGGAGCGTGGAGGGCGAGAGGGTAGTAGGTATAGACGATTTCATCCTAGGCCCCTACCTCACCGACCTACAACCAAACGAGTTAATAGTAGAAGTTAGGGTGCCTAGCCTCACCGGAGCCTTCGGCACGGCCTACGAGAAACTAAACTTCAGAGCTGGAGACTTCGCCATAGTAGGAGTAGCAGCCCTAGTCCAGCTATCACCAGACGGCTCCAAGTTCGAGAAGGTCAGGGTAGGCCTAACCGGAGTCTCCGACAAGCCTGTGAGAGCCCGCGGCGTAGAGGAAGCACTAGAGGGCGCCGAAGCCGGCGAGGAGGCCATAGCAGAGGCCGCGGAGAAGGCGAAGGAAGGCCTCAACCCGCCCAGCGACATAAGGGCTAGCAGCGAGTACAGGCTAGAAATGACGGTAGCCTTGACCAGGAGAGCCCTGGAAAAAGCGCTAGCCAGGGCTAGGGATAAAGTAGCCTAGCAAGCCCTTTAAGCCGCCTACTCTCCAGAGGGAGCAGTTTTTGAAAGCCGAACCCCGCCGAAAGGGACTCTCTACTCTGGGGTTCCCCCGGCGCTCCCCCAGTTTATTCAATCACCCTTCTTCTCTCTCCAGGAGCCTTCCTTATAATTAGCTGGAGGTGGGGCTGGTGGTGGACGAGTGGGAGGGGTTCCTGGCTAGCCTGACGCCTGAGAGCCTCGGGGAGATGCTACGCTCAACAGGTTATATCCCCGACGATGATCTGGTGAGGGCCCTCTGGCTAGCCATGCGCCTCGGGAAGCCCCTCCTCTTGGAGGGGGAGCCTGGATGCGGTAAGACGGAGCTTGCTAAGGCCCTAGCTGAGGCGCTCGGCACAGATCTCATAAGGCTGCAGTGCTATGAGGGTATAACAGCTTCACAGGCCCTCTACGACTGGAATTACCCTAAGCAGATCATCGCCATCAGGCTCTTGGAGGGGAGTAAGAGTGTCGAGGAGATAGAGCGTGAGATCTATTCTGAGCGGTACCTGGTTAAAGGGCCTCTCCTAAGGGCTGTGACCTATGAGGGGCCTCGGCCTCCGGTGCTACTGATAGACGAGATAGACAGGGCTGACGAGGAGTTCGAGGCATTCCTACTAGAGTTCCTGGCCGAGTTCCAGGTTACGGTGCCCGAGCTCGGCACATTCAAGGCTAGGAGGAGGCCCATAGTGATCATAACCTCTAACAGGACCAGAGAGCTGGGCGACGGGCTGAGGAGGAGGTGCCTATACCACTACGTGACATATCCCTCGAAGGAGAGGGAGGTGGAGATAGTCAGGGTCAGGGTGCCCAGGGTTTCTAGGAGGCTAGCCGAGAAGGTGGTAGACGTCGTCAATGCCGTGAGGAGGGAGAAGGGGGTAGTTAAGAAGCCCGGCATCTCCGAGACCATAGACTTCGCCGCCGCCCTAGCGGAGCTAGGCTACGACGACGTCGACAGGAGAGCGGTTGACGCTGCCAAGTTCAGCCTCTTCAAGGCTAAGGAGGATCTTGAAGCCTTCGAGGAGGGCAGGCTCCTGGGGCCTGACAGCCTTGGATCTAGCTGAAAAGGTGGTCGTATTCGCCAGGCTCCTAAGGGCTCAGGGCGTCCCTGTCTCCACGGGCGAGGAGGTGGACGCCGCTGCAGCTGCCCTGGAGGTAGGCGAGGACGATCTAGACCTCCTGAGGGCCGCCTTGAGGGCGGCGCTAGTTAAGAGGAGGGAGCACTACAGCGTGTTCGACGAGCTATTCAACAAATTCTGGGGCGGCGCTCCGATCTCCGAGGTTAGGATAGAGCCTCCACGGCTGGAGGTTAGGATAGAGGGAGACCTGTCAAAGCTCGACCCCGTCTCCAGGTTCCTCAGCGTCTACAGCCCGAACGAGATAATCTGGGAGGGCTTGGAGGTCGAGCCCGGCTCTAGGGGCTTGACTAGGAGGATAGCCCGGGGGCTGAGGACGCTCAGGAGGCTCCTAGCCCTCTACCCTGGAAGGAGGCTTAGGAGGAGCCGGGGCGGAGATGTCGACTTCAAGGCGGTCATGAGGGAGTCTCTGAGGCACTTCGGAGAGCCTGCGGTGATAGCTACGAGTCGGAGGAAGAAGAGCAAGTCTAGGATAGTGGCTCTCTTCGACGTGAGCAACTCCATGAGGGAGGAGTGGGCCTGGCTTCAAAGCGCTATGGCAGCCTTCAGACACCTACCCTCGGGCAGCTACGAGGTGTTCGCCTTCAGCGTTAAACTAGAGAGGCTAACGGAGACCCTACAAACCCTGGAGAACCCCGAGGAGATAGGCAGGATAGTCTACAAGAGCCTCGACATATGGGGAAGCGGCACCAGGATAGGCGACTCACTCTCCCAGCTACTACAACGCCACCCAGGCATACTAACGAGGAGGACTGCCACGCTGATAATAAGCGACGGCTGGGACCTAGGAGACCTAGACGCCCTGGACAAGGCCCTAGAAGAGGCCAAGAGGAGGAGCGGCTTCATAGCCTGGCTAACCCCCCATGCCTCGAGCCCCGAATTCAAGCCTGAGGCAGCCGCCCTGAGAATAGCACTTAGACATGTAGACCTACTAGCACCCACAGCAATACTAGAAGACCCCAGGCTCCTGGCCAAAACACTGCTCAAGGCTACGATGCAGCGTCATGACGCCAACCTAAAAGTATAGATGAAGCCCTCCAGGGGGAACCCGGGGGGAAGGGGAGGTA
>JALTZJ010000035.1 GCA_027046245.1 Acidilobaceae archaeon | reverse complement strand
ATGAGTGGTGGGTGAGCTGTTAGCTAACCCCCGCGATGAATGGGGGGGTTGCTGAGTGAGGATGGCGTCGAGGCTCCTCAATCCCCGCCCTAGACGCGGGGTTCTCCTCTCCACGCAGCGCGGGAGCTCTCCCGGGGCCTACTGCAAATAGGGGCCTTCCCGGGTCCTCCTGGGTATGAAAGGGGCTGGGCCTGTGCCAGTGGCTAGGGTAGCTGTTCGCGGTGAGGGGTTAGAGAGGGCTTCGCGGGGCGCGGGAGTTGTCTATAGTAAGTGGGTGAGGCCCCTCGACGAGCCGAGGCTCGGTGGCCTGGTAGAGCTAGTGGATCCCGAGGGCTCGCCTGTAGCCTGTGGCCTCTGGGAGGAGGGTACTCCCGTTGCAGTCCGCATCCTATACTATGGATCCTGTGTGCACGGTGATGCGGTGGCTGCCCTGGAGGAGGCTGTCCGGGCTGCTTATAGGGCTCGTGTGAAGAGTGGCTGGGCCTCGCTAGGCAGCTATAGGCTCGTCAATAGCGATGGCGATGGGCTCAGCGGGTTGATAATAGATGTTTACATGGATGTGGCTGTGGTTCAGGTGAGCAGCCCCGCCATAGACGTTAACTTGGATGCTGTTGTGAAGACTATGGTCTCTGCTGCCGGTGTCGAGCACGTCTATGAGAAGAGCACGCAGAGGAGCAGGCTTGATATAGGCCTTGAGCCGCGGCGGCGCTGGCTTAGAGGAGGCAAACGCGAGGTCGTAATAGATGAGTGGGGGGTCAAGTTCATCGTAGACGTTGTAGACGGGCAGAAGACGGGGTTCTTCCTCGACCAGAGGCCCAACAGGCTAGAGGCGCGCCGCTACGCGGGCGGCACGAGGGTGTTAGACGTCTTCAGCTACACCGGGGGCTTCGGCCTCCACGCAGCTCACGAGGGGGCCAGGGAGGTAGTATTCATAGAGGAGGACCCGAGGGCCGCGAGGCTGCTGGTGAGGAACCTCAAGCTAAACGGTGTCACCAGGTATAGGGTGATAAATAGGAGCCTCTGGCAGGTCTCGCCCCAGGAAGCAGGGGAGGGCTACGGGCTAGTCACTGTAGACCCTCCTGCATTCATACAGGAGCCCGGCAGGGAGGCCCTACGCAGGGGCCTGCGAGCCTATAGGAGGGCGTACTCGTGGAGCCTCGAGAGGCTGGGAGAGGAGGGGGTGGCGTATCTCAGCAGCTGCAGCTACTTCCTCGACCGCAGTCGCTTCCTAGAGCTAGTAGCGGAGGTGGCCTCCCGGGGGAGTAGGTGGTACAGGCTCCTGGGCGGCGTGAGGGGGGCGGGCCCCGATCACGCCCTCAGGGCAGAGGGCTACCTTGAATACCTTAAGGGTGTGTTCCTAGAGGTGGGGCCCAAGCGGTGAAATCCTGGGGAGGCGTGGGGAGGGCTATAGCGGGTAGACTATTAGGGGTTTCTTGACGGTCTTCAATAGCCTGTCAAGCGCGCTCCCTAGTATATACTCTATTAGGCTCTTCTGGACTGTACGGCCTACTAGAAGGCTCGTCACTGGCAGCTGCTCGCTCACCTGGGCTATTACCTTTGCTGGGGGGCCTGTGAGTATCATGGTCTCGAATCTTATTCCCTCCTCGCTAGCCTTCTTCTCCGCTAATCGTAGGGCGTTCTTGACGTACTGGCTGGGCTCGTCCTGCTCAGCTACGTGGAGGAACATTAGTCTGCCGCCGCTTCTCGCGGCCAGCGCTACACTATACTCTATCATCTCCTTGCTTGCATTCTCGTCCACGCCTACAAGGATGAACTCGAATGGGTCGTCTCCTGTTAGCACCTCGGGTTCCCCGCCCTCGGTTAGCCCTAGCTTGAACCGCACGACGGGCACTCTGGTGAGGCCTACGATGGCCTTCAGGGTGCTCCCTATTGGTATGATCCTCTCGAGGCCGCTGCCCTTACTCGCAACGAATATCTCGCTAGCCCCTATGCTGGCTGCCACCTCTGGTATGACAGCCCCGGGATCCCCGACGGGCACCTCGTCGTAGACCCTCACCTTTACTCCAATCGACTCGAGCTCGCTCCTAAGCTCTCCTAGGAGCCTGCGCGCCCTCTCCTCTAGGCTCCTGATCAGGCTCTCAACGTTGTAGCCTCCCGCGACGTGTATGACTATGCCTTCCTCTATCACGTGGAGTAGCGTGATCTCGGCGTCGTAGTGCTTCGCTATCCTCCCCGACGCCAGGGCTAGGGGCTTGCTGACGGCGCTTAGATCTACGGGGACTAGGATGTGGCTGAGGGGCCTCTTCAACCCGGATAGCACCCCCACACCACTCTACTACGTGTTGGAATGGAAATAGGTGGAGGGCTTCACAGGGTTATGTGGATGCCGAGCACCTCTATCACGATGAAGTAGAGTAGTAGCAGGGCGGCTCCGAAGGGGACGCCTATCCTAGCCCACTCCCTACTCGTTATCTTCAGCCTGCCAGCCGCAACTATATTCGGAATATTGCCTGGGATGAGCATTCCGCCGCTTATCAGGAGGCTCATCAACGCGCTCCTAATCTGCTCCTCGGTGAGGTAGGGGCCTATCTCAGCTGCAGTCAGCGTAGCGTTGTCGACTACAGCGCTTATCGTGTTTATCCAGTAGAGGGCCCATGATGGTAGCTGGCTGAAGTACCACTTGACTAGCGGCGTGAAGCTCATGCCCAGCAGCTCGAGGGCTGCAACGAATAGGAACACCCTGAACGCCCTCTCAATCACAACATTGATGGTCTCCTCGTAGACTAGCTTCATGCCCTTAACGCTGTCGGCGTAGCCCTTCAACTGGTAGACGCTCCAGGCAGCGACCAGGAGGACGCCGGGGATTATGTATAAGCCTAGTAGCCTGAAGAGGTAGTCGAAGGGAGCATTCAGCTTGCTCACGGCTATAGTGCTAAGGGGCTCCCCTATAGGGGTCAACGCGGCGCCGAGGCCGACGGCGAAGGCGGCGTAGACTGTGAACTTGATCTTGGCATCCCTGGGCATGTTGAGCGCCGCTATTATCTCGGCTAGTATGACTGCGGTGACTATCACGCTGATTATGCTTGACACTAGGCCCATTATAGTTATTATGCTGAAGACGAAGAGGGGCCAACCTAGAACCCTGATCGAGGCGCCCAGGAGCGAGTATATCTGTCTATGGAAGTAGAGGAACACGAGTCCGAAGAAGAACACGGCCTGCACGATTCCTATAGGTATGGGGCCGAGCCAGGCTATGGCGAAGGGCGTCTCAAACGCCTTAACCGCGAGGGCTCTCAACTGCTCGCCTCCAGGTATCAAGCCATAGTAGAAGTTGAGGGCCACGGCTATCAAGCCCATCACGAAGAAGAACGGCTCAAGGTTCTCCTCAACCTTCTTAACCTTGAACGGCAGCACCAGCACCAGCACGAGTATAGCAAGGAGCCCTGCAACGATGCCAGGCACAGGCTCCTCAGGGACCACAAGGATATCCTCAACGGCCAACCCCAGAGCACCTCCAAACCCTGGGAAACGAAGACCTCCTCGGGAGCCTGATAGGGGGCCTTAGAGAGGTGAAGCGTCCCCCACCCGAGGAGGCATTCATCGCCCACGGCCTCCGCGCCGCCCTCCAACGGGGGCCTCCACGCCTTTATTCTCTAGCCGGCCACCGCTGCTTCTCAACTCGCCTAGGAGTCTGTAGGCGAGGAACAAGGCTATCCCCGCTTCAACCACGGTGAAGACAGGGTCTCCTATGAGTATAGCGTAGATGGTTAAGAGTAGGGTCCCGGCTAGGTTGAATGCATAGAGCCACACCCACCTCCTAACAATGAAGCTGGCGAAGACTAGAACCATCCCGGCAAGGCCCAGCAGCCTCTCCTGGTCGATCACGGCCTCGGCCACGTGTAGCGCACCCCCGCGAGGCTAGCCCGGTGCCTTGCACCCAGCGGGGCCCCTTTAGCTTCTCCCCCGCCTCCCATTGCAGCTTCGGGGGCCTAGGATGAGAGGTGTAGATGTGGCTTGCTGGAGGCTCTAGCCAGCCTGCTAGCCATAATACTTGTAAGCATCTTGATTAACAAGATAGCCACTGCAGCGCTCAGGAGAACAGGCCTGAGCAGGGAGGTCGCTAGCTTCCAGGCTCAGAGCGCGTTCAGCGGCGTCGGCTTCACCACGAGCGAGAGCGAGTACGTGGTGAACCACCCGGTTAGGAGGAGGATTATCAGGCTGTTGATGCTCCTTGGGAGCGCCGGGCTCGCTGGCGTAATAGCATCGCTTATACTCACCTTCACGGGCCAGAGTCTCGAGGGCGCTGCGTTTAGGCTAGCACTCCTCCTAGCGGGGCTTGCAGCGCTCTGGGTCATAGCTAGGAGTGAGGCTTTCGACAAAGCAGTGTCACCGGTTATAGAATGGCTGCTGGACAGGTTTACAGGCATAAGACCCGTCGATTACGAGGCGCTCCTACAGGTGGGAAGAGGGTACACTATTGCGGTAATGAAGGTGGCGGAGGACAGCTGGATAGCTGGTAAGACTCTGGGGGAGGCCGGGCTAATAGATGAGGGCATACTGGTTCTGGGAGTCTATAGGAGGGTAGAGGGGAGAGTAGTCTACCACGGCGCCCCGGGGCCGAGGTTTAGGGTCGAGCCTGGAGACGATCTAGTCATATACGGTCACGAGACGGCGGTTGCCAGCCTCGCTGCTAGGCGCAGCGGGCCCGAGGGTGACAGGATCCACAGGGAAATGGTGGAGGCTCATAGGGCCAGGAGGGCGGCTGAGCTGGCGGAGATGAAGGCCGCCGGCCAAGTATAGTAAAAGCGGGGAGAGTAAGGGGGCTAGGCTTTGCCCATCCTCTCCTTGAGCTTCTTTATGAGTACCGGAAGGAACTGGTAGAGGTCAGCCACTACACCGTAGTCTGCCTGCTTGAATATCGGTGCCGCCTTGTCCTTGTTCACAGCTACTATTACCTTGGCGCCTTGGACTCCGCTCATGTGCTGCGGGCTACCGCTTATCCCTATAGCTATGTATAGCTTGGGGCTCACTCTCTTCCCGCTTATACCTATCCAGTGGTCCTCGCTGAGCCACTTGAGATCAGCCGCTATCGGCCTGGTGCAGCCCACCTGGCCTCCCAGTAGCTCTGCGAGCTCGAAGGCCAGCTTCAGGTCCTCTTTGCTCTTGAAGCCCCTGCCCACGCCAACGATTATCTCAGCCTCCTCTAGGTTTACTCCGCCCTTGGGTTTCTCCCTGACCTCGACCCGCTTCTCCCGGGGCTCCGGGGGCTCTAGCCTGAGTATCTCTCCCTGGCCTAGGCTGGGCTCGCCGCTGGGCCTCCTGAAGCGTGTCAGGAATAGAATGACTGCTGGCAGGGGTAGCTGTATCCTAGCCACTGCCCTCTCGCTGAGGAAGCCCCTCTCCACTATGACTGAGTCGCCTTCTACCTCCGCCTTGGTGGCGTCGGTGGCCATCGGGGCTTCAAGCGCCGCCGCGACCCTGCTGAGGGCGTCCCTCAGGTTCCTGTAGGCCTCACCCGCGACTAGCGCTGCCTGCTCCCTCCTAGCTACCTCCTCTACCGCCCAGGCTATGGACCCGGGGTTGCTAGTCTCGGCTACATACACCCTAGCTCCTAGCTTTGCAGCGTAGTCGCCCGCCTTGGCCGCGGCCTCGTGAACGGCCAGGTAAACCGGCTGGACTCCTGCCTCGGAGGCCCACTCAGCAAGCTCAGGGAAGTCCTTAGGGTCGTAAGCCACGAGCAGCGCCTTCACGCCCGCCATCACACCACACCCCCAGGCCCTAATACTAGAGCTTGAGAACCCCCTCCTGTATGAGGAGGTCTATCAGCTTGTCAGCTACCTCCTCCAGGCTGGCCCCCTCTATTATGACCTGCTTCCTCTTGACCTGGAGCACCCTCATCTCGAGGATCTTCCTCTTAGGCGGCGTCACGCCCTCGAGGTCTCCCGCTTTAAGCTGGCGTATCGGCTTCCGAGCGGCCCTCCTTATCTGGAGCAGCGTTGGAGGCCTCGGCTCGTTTATCTCCTGCGTAACGCTTACGACCGCCGGGAGCGGGGCTTCAACAACCTCTATGTAGTCCTCTAGGTCTCTCTCAGCGATCACCTTGCCGTCGACCACGTCGAGTTTTCGTGCGAAGCTTACGTAGCTGTAGCCTAGGAGCCTCGCGAGCCTCCCCGGGACCTGGCTAGTAGTCTCGTCTATAGTGGCCTCACCGGCCAGTATCAAGTCAGGCTTCAAGCCCGCCCTCTCTATCACAGCCTTCACGGCGCTCGCCGTAGTGACCTGGTCTCCAGGCGTGATAGAGTCGTCAGCGACAACGTAGGCCTCGTCGACGCCTTTAGCTAGGGCCTCCTGAACCGCTAGCCTGAGATCCTTCATCCTAGCCTGAACAGGCCCCCACGTCAATATACTTATAGCAACTAGCTTGCCTCCGAGCTTCTGCTTAAGCTTCACCGCCTCCTCCACAGCGTTACGGTCGATATCGCTTATCTTCAATGGTATAGCCCTGACGTCAACGCTGCCATCAGGGGCCTGCCTGACCAGCTCGGGGTTGAGGCTGGCCTTAACGAGAACCACTATATCCCCCAAGACGGGACCTCCTCCATTAAACCCCAGGCTAGCATCATCAGCGTCACGCGGCTATAAGTAGGAGATAATGCCCGGGGGAGGGGGCAGGCTAGTAGCTGAACTTGAATACCTGGACTAGCCTCAGACCCCCCACCTCTAGGACGCTCTCCGGGTGTACCAGCCCGAGGCCCACAGCCTTCTCTATTATCCTGTCGCCAGCCAGCACTAGGACAGAGGCGCGCTCCAGAAGGTCGAGGGCCTCTCCCTCTTCGATGACACGCTCCCCGTAGAACTCCCTAGTAATAATTATCCTAACCCCCCGCTCCTCGTCTATAGCAGCCTTCCCCATGACCTCCTCATCAGCTATAATAGCCATCAGGCCATGATCAGTCTCAATAACCCTCGCATAGTAGAGCCCCATAACCCGAGGGCACCCCTTCCAGCCCCTGCGAGCAAGCAGGCGTGCACCGGGTTTAAGGCCTCCCCTCAACCAGCGGGGGAGGCAACTCCCCGTAGGGGGCCCAGGAGGATAGTGGGAGGGCTGAGCGGCTGTTGAAGGGTGAGTGCCTCGTCAAGGTCGACCCTGAGAGGCCTGAGCGGGAGGCGCTGGAGAGGGCTGGTGATGTGCTCAGGAGAGGCGGCCTAGTCGCCTTCCCCACAGAGACAGTCTATGGTCTGGGGGCGGACGCCCTGAACCCGGGGGCATCCGCGAGGATATTCAAGGTGAAGGGGAGGCCGCCCGACAACCCGTTGATAATTCATGTGGAGGGGCCGGAGGGGCTGTGGAGCGTGGCTTCCAGCGTGCCGGAGGAGGCCTGGCGCCTGGTAGAGAGGCTATGGCCGGGCCCGCTAACCATAGTCGTACCCAAGGACCCCGGGGTTCCGAGCGTCGTTACCGGGGGACTACCCACAGTCGCTGTCAGGAGCCCCGCTCATAGGGTCGCCCTCGGCTTGATAGAAGCTGCTGGCGTCCCGGTCGCGGCGCCTAGCGCTAACAGGAGCGGGAGGCCTAGCCCTGTGACTGCGCAGGACGTCGCCGAGGATCTAGACTGCGAGGTCGACTTGATCCTTGACGGCGGCGAGACGTTTTTCGGCGTCGAGAGCACTATAATCGACTTTACCCGCGACCCCCCGGTAGTCCTGAGGCCCGGCCCCATAGCGCCAGAGGACGTGGAGAGAATCATAGGGGTGAGGCCCCTAGTCCCCCCGGAGGCCCGGGCACTCGCCACCCCCGAGAGGCCGCTAGCCCCCGGCATGAAGTACAGGCATTACAGCCCCGACGCCCAGCTAGTCCTCGTCGAGGGCTCCACGAACCCCAGGGAGGCGGCCTGGGCCCTGCACTGCACTAGACTCTGGCTCGAAAACGAGCTAGGGGGAGGAGCGGCTGTCGCTGTACTAGCCTCGGAGGAGTCCATAGAGGAGATGAGGCGCCTAGGACTGGCTAGGGGCGGCGAGTGGAGCCTAGGGCCCCGCAGAGACCCCCTCATAGCTGCTAGGCGCCTATACAAGCTCCTCAGGAGGCTCGACAGAGAGGGCTACAGGGCCGGCGTAGTGGAGGGCGTCGTGGAGGAGGGCATAGGGCTGGCTGTCATGAACAGGCTCAGGAAGGCGGCCTCCCGCAGGCTAGCAATAGGAGAAGCCCTTAGCCTCTGCCGTCGAGGGGTTCGACCCTGAAAACCATGACGTCGCTAATCACAACTACACCATCATTAGATACTCTCATGGTACCGGATAAACCTTGAAACTCCACCTCTACCGGAGCCCCACGAGCCCAGAACCCCAGTATAGGCGATGCGGTGGAGATGCTCCCGCTATGAAGCGAGTCCTCCCAGCCCCTCACGACGTCTACCACCAGGGGGATCCTAGCGCTGCTCTCGCACACCAGGCTCCCCGGGCCCATCTCGTAGCTGCCCAGCGCCAGCCCATCATAGCCCACCTTCACAGCAAGGACGACTTCACCGTAGCCACCTTCAGGCAGCCTCAGGGGCAGGCCCTCCACCGAGGCAAAGCTAACACTGTAGACACCATCTCCCTCGACTCTAGGGAGCAGGACGCAGCGTAACTCGTAGCCGTCTCGATCCGGGAGGCCGGCTAGCCATGACGGAGCTGCTAGGAGAGCTGCTCCAGCGGCTAACCCTAGGATGAGTGCTAATCCAGTTACTCTAAGCAGCAATTCCCGTTTAACCTCCCCGAGCCTCTATTACAGGGTTTTCCCCAGGCCCCTCTACTCCGGCCGAATGAGGGGTTCCCGGGACGGGGAGGGGGAAAACGTTGAGCAGGAGAGGTGTCTACAAAATATGTGTATTCTTTAGCTTCTAGCTCTTAGGGCGAACGCCGCTGCGGCTCCAACTATTAGGCCTACTATCGCTGCGGCCGCTACTGCACCCATGTTGGTCTGCGTCTCTGTCTGCGTCACCGTCGTGGTCGTCGTCACTGTTGTTGCTTGAGTTATGGTGGTTGTAGCCGTTATTGTTTGGGTTTGCGTCTGTACCTGGGTTACCGTCTGTGTAGTGGTTTCCGTGGCAGTCACTGTTACTGGCTTCTCAACGACTGACTGCATGGCCTCGGCTATCAGGGGCTCTGCGTTGCCTGCGGCTTCAGGCTTCACCCTCAGGTGGCTCTTGAACACGCAGTTCTCCGGGTCCTCGGGCTTGGCTGCATCGAGTATGGCGCCGGTTTCAGAGTCTACTAGTATGTATGGCTTCTCGCAGTCGGGAAGCGGGTAGTAGACCTCGTATACCTGGCTCTGATAGGCTAGATTCACCGGCACAAGTATCATGTATGGCGTGCCGTCGGCGGCTAGGGCGAAGGCCGCGTAGATTGCTACGGGGCCGTTGAATCCTCCCGCGAGTTTTACTAGGAAGTTGTTGGACTCCAGCTTGACGCCCGGAGCCAGCACCCCGTAGACTTCGCCTACCGTCTCGACGTCTCCTGGCAGCGCTACTAGCTTAGCTACCTGGCAGTTGAATACGCCTTCAACGTTGACAGCGTACACGTCGCCCTCAGCGCCTTCACAGCTCTGCACGTCAACGCTCGCGCCCGCCACGGTCAACACGGGTTTTGCTTCCACCTCGTCTACGGCCTTACCGAGGCTTATGCTGCCAGCTTGCAGGCTCCCGCCTAGCACTGCGAAGACCGCGCCCTTCTGGCCCGCCTTAAAGGCTATGCTATCGCCCTGGATCTTAGCGTCTATGAAGGTTACGTGAGCGTACTTACCCGTGTTGATGGGGGTGAGGAGGCCTGCCACGGCCTCGCTTAGGTAGGCCTCTCCACCCTTGAAGACTAGGTTAGCTACACCTATTAGGTAGAGCTTGGCGGGCGCCTCCATCGAGCCAATGGTTGAATTCTCGATGGTTATTATGGCCTGGGCGGTGCCGCAGAGGTATTTTACCTCGCCAGCCTGGAGACTGCCCTCCTCTATGTAGACCTCCACGGGTACGCCGAAGACGAGCGGGTGGAATAGGATGGCGCCTGCCTCCACGCTGCTACCAGTTAACGCCTCCTCGGCTCCTCTCACGACTACAGTAGCGCCCCTTAGGGTGGAGTCAACTATCACAGTCTCCATGACGCCGCCTATCATCAAGGTGCCCTGTGACTCTATGGTTGCATTGTAGACCTCGACCTTGTAGGGCCTGCTGCTCTCCGGCTTGGGGCCCTCGTCGGTTATCTTCACCGCTCCATAGCCCGCTATGAAGGCCTCTTCAGCGATGAAGTGGCCTCCAACGAGTTTGAGGCTGCCGCTGGCCTGCATTATCTCAGCCGGGCTCCTAGCCGTGGCGGCCGTCATGGCTTTGAACGCTGAGAGCCTTAGGGTGGCGCCTTCAGCCTGCACCTCAACCTGAGCTGCGGAGCCCTGTAGCAGCTCTATGTAGCCCGTGTACTCGCCCTCTGGGAAGACTAGTCTTACCTGGGAGCCTGCGCCGGTCTTTACGGCTAGCTTGGCATCGGAGAGACTCTCTACTATCGCCTCGTGTACTGTGTAGTCGGGCACTACTAGCTCTACAGAGCCGGCGCCCTCCAGGTACAGCTTGCTAGCTGAAACCCCGGGCTCCAGGTAGACTTCGAGGGAGCCCTGGGCGCCCAACACCTTCAGCTCCAGGCTTCCATCCATGCCGTAGGCCTTGAACGCTGCTGGTGCATCGCCTCCCAGGGTCAGCGGGGCGTCGCCCGCCTTGAACTCTACTAGGCCTGCCTTGACCTCCACGCTTTCATCGAGCACCACAGTAACGGGATAGTCTAGACTGTAGACCTTGAATGCATCGCTCTCGACGCTGCTTCCGGTTATTATTAGGGTGTTAACGTCGCCACCGGCGGGTGTAGCGCCGCCTAGCTTAAACACTGGTACGGCTATAGTGGAGCCCTTGAGCTTCAGCGTGGCCCTGCCTGCAGCGATGGCCTCACCCGCCTTAACATAGCTATCGTAGAAGTGTATCTCGGCAGTTGAAGTGCCGCAGATGTACTTCAACGTGTTTGCTTCTACGTTGCTAGCCTTGAATACATGCTTGACGGGCACGTTGAATACGAGTGGATTCACTATTACCTCTCCCGCAGTGAAGGATGCCTGATACTCGCCGCTAGCCCCCCTCAGTACTATCTTGGCACCGCTGACGGTCAAGGCCTTGACGTGAGTCACCTCTACTCCGCCTATCATTACGGTGCCCTGGGCCTCGACCTTGGCCCTGTAAACCTTGACTACGGCTGGCCTGCTGCTCTCAGGCCTTGGCCCCTCATTGGTTACCTCCACGTTACCGTAACCAATGATTACGTCGCCAGCCTTAATGTAGGCGGCCTCAACGACGAACTCGCCAGCAGCATCCATGATCTCCTCCGGGTTCCTCTCCATTACACCTGTAGTCACCTTGAAGACTGCGGCCTCCACCATAGTAGCCTCGCCGCTCAGACCTCCCCTCAGATATGCCTTAGCCCCGCCAGCCTCCTCAACTACGACCTCGAAGTACTCTCCAGCGTTAACGCTGCCTAGTAGCCTGGCTTCGAGCTCGCCATCGGCCACATGGATCTTGAGCCCCTTAAGCTCCACGCAACAACCCAAGAGCAGGGTTGATGAGCCACTGCTCTTCACATAGCCATAGGCGTCGGGGCTACTCGCTACCAGGAGTAGCGTCGCGTCGCTGAGCAGCGCCTTGAATGTGCCCTCGCCTCCCTCTATGTAGAGGGCGGCAGTGGAGCCCTCAGCCTTGAACACGGGATCAACCAGCCTGGCGCCGCTCAGTTTCACGCTTGCATTATCGAGTAGGTAGGCTTCACCTGTGACGGCTACTCCGTAGTCTAGCGGGGCCACCTCAAGATAGCCGGTTACCCTAGCGCCGGCGAAGTCTACTAGCGTCTCCGCCCCGCCTACAGGCGTGGCGCCACCGCCTAATATCATAGCAGCATCTAGCTGGGAGCCTGGGAACCTTGCTGTGGCGTAGCCTCTGAGCACCATGGTTTCGGTGTAGACCGTGCTGTTGGACAGCGTGACCTCCGCCTGGCTAGTGCCGCAGATATACGTTACAGTCCCGGCGTCGATCTTTGAGTTACTCACGTTAATGTTTACTGGGACGTTGAACACCAGTGGGTGGAAGAGCAGGCTGCCCGCCGACACCTCGTAGCCTAGAACGTTTATCGATGCGCCCCTCAAGACCACGGTGTCGCCCTTCAGGTAGGCGTTCAGGGCTAGGGCCTGGAGTAGCGTGAACTGGACGCCGCCAACCTCTACGTATCCGGCCTCTACAATCGTGTCTATAAGATTGACTGAAGCGGGCCTGCTGCTCTCCGGCTTGGGGCCCTCATCGGTTATCTTCACCGCTCCATAGCCTATAACGGCCTCGTCGGCCACAAGCTTCACGCCAACCAGCACAAAGGTTCCATAGGCATCCATTATCTCATTAGGGGTCGTAGCCAGCCTGTCAGCCTCCACCCTGAAGGAGCCAGCCTCGACCCTGAACAGCGCATCCTCTTCAACTACCTGGCCTGGCCCGGTGCCTGCTAGTAGGTAGAGGGAGTTAGCAATACCGGAGACCGGTAGATCCCGGAGGGGCGCGCCGCTCGTCAACACGAACTTTATGCTCTCAGCCTCTAGGACGCCGCCAGCGAGCCCTATCAGGGCTACGCCGCCCTTAGCCTCTAGGCTGCCGACGACGCTGTAGGACTCCTTTAGCACTAGTATCGTCGCCTGCTCTAGGGCCTTGCTCTCAAGTTTAAGGGTTAGGCCACTGCTATCTATCAGGCTGAGACCGCTTACAAGCTCGGCGGCTTCCCCAGTAGCAGGCTCCAGGTAGACTACTGCTTCTCCAGAGGCCTTCTTGAACTGCAGGTAGGGTAGCGCCTCTAGGGCGTCGGGCGAGGGCTCGGGTGCCACGGGCAAGTAATATGTTATCTCGCCCGTGAAACTAGTCTTCGTGAGAGAGAAGTATACTGGGGCTGTGCCGGTTGACGGCGTGAATTCAATGGAGCCTCCATTCACTGTTTCAACTTCTAGATACTCAAGCTTGACTCCGCTCTCCTCCGTTCCAGGTAGAAGCGTGAATGACAGGATGGAGCCATCTACTACGAGCCTCGCGTCCACGGCGAAGACGCCCTTGTAGGCGCCGGCGACTAGAACCTCCCTAGTGCCTGCCTCATTCAGCCCCTGGAAGTCGCCTGTGAAGGAGGCACCTACGGTGAGAGCGATATCACTGACGACATAGATAGTTGTCCTGCCGTCATCGCCGGCCTGCAAGGGCTGGTATACGACGGCTCCCGCCGCTTCATTCATGCCGAGAGCAGCTGCTAGAGCCACCAGCAGCTCGTCACCGCTATCCACAGCGGCGTCGGGCTCGGCTCCTCCCCTAGAGTCGTAGGGCTCGACAGTCACAGGGTACTCAGCTACGATCTCGCCGGCCTCTAGAATGCGGAGCGTGTAGGAGCCTGCCGGGCCGGCCTTAAGGTATAGGGTGGCGCTGCCGCCCTCAGAGGTGAACACCACGTAGCCGCTACCGGCTTCCACTATGGATATCGAGCCTGCATAGGCTACCAGCGTGAACGGCGCTAAGGCATCGCCGGAACCCACAACTTCAACCCTATATTCTACTCCTTGTGTGAGCCCGGCCAGCGATACCTTCACTAGCTCGGTTGTGTATGCCTCCCCCTCCACCGAGGCCTGTAGCTGAGCTTGAGCGACGACTCCTCCTGTAACTGCAGCTATAGCTAGCAGCGCCACTAGGACAACCATGCTAATAGTTCTCATTGTGTGTCACCCTAAGGATACAGTCATTGTATCGCGGCTAGTGTTGGAAGTAAAATGCCGTTCGCGCGGGACTACCCGAGGGAAACGTTTTAGAGGAGAGACTCCTAACCAAATTATTACTTAAAGATTCATAACTAATAAACGCGTTTGAATCCACTAGGACACAGGACCTCCTAATTACTATTTAATTATCGCCGATTAGTTGTAGAAATGATTAGCTAATTCAGCATTTACTCAGGCCTCATTCTCTATTTAAGAATACGTGAACGAGTTATATAGATGAGTGGTGCTGGGCCCCTTGCCAGCCCACAGGGCTCCCACGGAGGGAGGGGCCCCTCCCAGCGGGCTAGAGAAGGTAGTAAAGCTCCTTTTGAGAGTCAAAGCCAAGGGCGACGGGAAGATGCTCTCGGAGCCCGTAATGACTATAAATCTAGCTGTATCGGTGATGGGCGGGGCTCTCGGCGTTGTGAGGCTGGCATACATGCTCTCCGAGCTGAACGGCGCCCCGGGGGAGGCGTTGACGGGGGCTGAAGGCTTGTCCAGGCTTGTATCTCATGCCTTAGAGGAGATCGACGGGTGAACCGTTGCTACTAATACCGATTTACATACACAGTCTTTAATCGCCCTCAACATTAAACTTGTCAAACTGAAGGCGAGTGGGAGCTAGTGGGAAAGTCTGGGTGCTGGAATTGGCGTTAAGCGACTTGAACTTCCTGGTGGGGGGCGCCCAGGGGTCGGGGCTGGAGACTACCGCCCAGGTGCTGGCCCCGGCCTTCGCCAGCAGGGGTTACGGAGTCCTAGCTAACAGGGAGTACTTCAGCAACATAGTCGGCAGGCATAGTTACATCCATGTAAGGGTTAGTAGCAGCGGGGAGCCCAAGGGCCTAACCTATCCCGTGCAGCTAGTGGGTGCCATGGACGCTGAAACTATATTCACCCACTGGGATGACATAGCCCCTGGGGGCTATCTAGTATACGATCTCGGAGCCTCTAGGACTAGGCTTATACAGATAGCAAGTATGGAGCCTGACCTTAAGAAGAGGCTCCAGGAGGAGTTCTCCAAGCTAGGCATTCAACCCACTGTGGAGGGCGTGGTAAAGTATCTCGAGGAGGAGAGGAAGGTCAAGCTGGTGGGCCTCAGCTTCACAGCCATATTCAATGCTCTAGTACAGAAGTATGGCGTCACCAGGGCCCAGGCGCAGAGGTTCAGGAGCAGCATACTCATAGGAGCGATAACGGGGCTCACGGGTCTAGACGAGGAGGCCGTAGCGTTCGGGCTCGAGAGGAGGTTCGCCGCGAGGAAGAGAGTGCTCGAGATAAACAAGGAGCTTGTAGCTGCTATAGCTGAGGAGGTCAGGCAGGAGTATGGAGAGCCCTTGAAGCTCGAGCCTAGCAGGGGCGGCCCCGAGGAGTACGTTATAGCCACGGGCAACGACGTAGTTGCTATGGCTAAGATCGTCGGTGGCATCAGGTACCAAGCCTATTACCCTATCACCCCTGCTAGCGACGAGAGCGTGTTCATAGAGGCTAACGAGTCCCTCAACGTGGATGGCAAGAACCTGGGCAACATAGTAGTGCTCCAGACTGAAGACGAGATCTCGGCTATAAGCAGTGTGATAGGGGCGGCGCTCACGGGCGCCAGGTCTAGTACTGCTACTAGCGGTCCCGGCTTCAGCCTCATGGTGGAGGCTCTGGGTTGGGCCGGCAAGAATGATGTGCCTATAGTGATAACCTATTACCAGAGGGGCGGCCCGAGCACCGGCCTGCCCACCAGGGGTAGCCAGAGCGATCTGCTCTTCAGCCTCTTCGCCAGCCACGGCGAGTTCCCTAGGATAATACTCAGCAGTGGCGACCACCTTGAGGCGTTCTACGATGCTATAGAGGCCTACAACCTGGCTGAGCGCTTCCAGATGCCGGTCATACATCTGCTCGACAAGTTCCTGGCTAACATGATAGCAAGCATGCCCATGCCAGACTTGGAGGGCGTTAAGATAGAGAGGGGGAAGACCCTCTTCAAGGCCCCCAGGGGGCCGTGGAAGAGGTTCCCCAGGGACGAGCCCCTGGCTGAGAGGCCTGTACTCGGCAGCGGCGCCTGGACCTGGTACACCGGCGATGAGAATGACGAGTGGGGCCACATAGACGAGGACCCCGTTAACAGGCTGATCATGTATGAGAGGAGGTGGAAGAAGATGGAGATAGCTGATAGGGAGATACCAGAGGACTTCAGAGCCCACTACTACGGGCCCAAGGATGCCGACTTCCTCCTAGTCGGGTGGGGCAGCGTAAAGATACCCGCCCTAGACGCGCTCAAAGAGCTTGAGGGCGAGGGGCTTAAGGGGGCCTACCTGCACGTGCGCATGCTAAGCCCTCTACCCAAGAGGATGCTCCAGAGCATACTCTCGACCTTCGACCCGGACAGGGTGATAGTTGTGGAGCACAACTACATAGGGCAGCTGGCGAAGCTTATAACCATGGAGACAGGCTTTATGTTCAAGAAGTTCATCCTGAAGTGGACCGGGCGCCCCATCTATGTGCACGAGCTCGTAGAGGGCGTGAAGGAGGCCCTCTCGGGCAGGGATAAGGTGGTGTTGAGCTATGGCAAGTAGGGGGGTAACATATAGGACTGAGGTCTGGAGCGACTGGTGTCCTGGATGCGGCGACTTCGGGATAGTCGCCGCGATGACCAAGGCCTTCCAGGAGTTAGGCCTAGACCCGGCTAACACCGTGGTAGTGAGCGGCATAGGGTGTAGCAGTAAGACGCCCCACTTCATCAACATGAACGGCGTGCACACCATACACGGCAGGGGCATAGCCTTCGCCACGGGCATTAAGCTGGCCAACCCGAGGCTAACAGTGATAGTCAACGGCGGAGACGGAGACATGCTTGGCATCGGCGTGGCACACTTCGTAGCCCTTGGCAGGCGCAACATAGACATGACCGTGATAATTCACGACAACCAGGTCTACGGGCTCACTAAGGGGCAGGCCAGCCCGACGCTCAGGAGGGGAGAGAAGACTAAGAGCCTCCCGGCGCCCAACATACAGGACGCCGTGAACCCGATAGCCCTAGCCATAGCCTCGGGTTACACCTTCGTCGCCAGAGGCTACTCGCTCTGGGTAGACCACCTAAAGGAGCTGATAAAGCAGGCCATACAGCACAAAGGCGCAGCAGTAATAGACGTGCTGCAGCCGTGCGTCACATACAACGATATCTACACGGCGGAGTTCTATAAGGGCCGCCTCTACAAGCTAGAAGACGATCCCAACTGGGACCCCGTAGTCAGGGATCCAAGCGAGGAGGACGAGAAGATAGCGAGGGCCCTGGAGAAGAGCAAGGAGTGGGGCAACAGGATCCCGGTAGGAGTGTTCTACGTGAACCCGCTCAAGGACACCTACGAGGACAGGATAGCCCAGAGGAATCCATACTACAACAGGGAGGCACCGCCAGCCTTCGAGGAGATAGCCGGCGAGGATGGAAAGCCAATAATAGGTCCCGACGAGTTCAAGAGGCTATTCGCAGGCTACATCGTCAAGGCTAAGAGGAGCTGAAGAGCTAGCTTACACCTTCCCCTAAAGGTGAGAAGGGGCCCCGCCCCGCGCAACCCCCCGTAACAGAGCCTCTACCCCTCTTCGAGGCGGGGAGACGCTGTAGGGGGCTCCACCTTTTATCCCTTAACTGGTTTCTCCAGTTTTTCTCTCGGGTGTCACTCTCTGGCGGGCTCTGTAGGAGATGGTTGGGGTAGCCTCTCGCGGGTGGTGGAGGAGGCTTCTAAGGTAGTTGTTGGGAGGAGGAGGGAGCTTAGGGCTATAGTTGCTGTCATGGCAGCAGGGGGCCACGTCGTCCTTGAGGGTCCTCCCGGAGTCGCCAAGACTCTAATGGCCCGAGCTGTTGCTGCTGCAAGCGGCTTGAGCTTCAAACGGATACAGATGACCCCGGACATGCTGCCTAGCGACATCATAGGCACGTATATCTACGTTAATGGGGGCTTTGTGTTTCGTGAGGGGCCTATTTTTGCTCAGCTTGTTCTTGCTGATGAGGTGAATAGGGCTAATCCCCGGACTCAGGCTGCCTTCCTCGAGGCGATGCAGGAGGGGCAGGTCACCGTGTGGG